>NZ_JCACHU010000141.1:0-24025 GCF_059504005.1 Belnapia sp.
CAGCCGCACTGATGCAGAACAGAGGCAGCCATGATCACCTCCGCGCCAAGGTCTTAAGACGTAATGGCGAGTTTAGCGCATGTGCTCGGCAAACCATTGGATAAATTATTGCGTGCCGTGCCCTAGTGTCCTGCCCTTGAGGTTCGCGCGGCCCGCCCACGAACGGAAGGGATAAGCAGGCCATCGAAAACAAAGGCTGGTGCCCCAATCACGAGGCCCGAAGGATTCCGGGATCGGGCCACGAGGGCGTCCCCGCTTCACCCGGGTTCGCCGGACATGCTCCGGGCCAAAGCAGTGTCACGCCTCCCGACGATGCCGTCCTGCAGCAAAGAGGCGGACGCGGCCCACGCCATGCTGGAACACGTATGGTTACGGCACCAGCCGGTGAGGCGGCGGTCCATGGTTTCGGAGGGCGCGGTCAGTTCACCCCGACCGCGCCGCCCAGCACATCGCCGATGCCGCGATGGATGACGAGGTCGGCGATGGCGTCGAGCCCGGTCTCCTGGTTGTTGACGATGGCGAGCTGCGCGCCGATGCGCTTCGCCAGCTCCGGGAAGCCGGCGGCAGGGTAGACCACCAGCGAGGAGCCGAGGACAAGGCAGAGATCGGCGGCGAGCACCGCCTCCTGCGCGCGACGCATCGGGGCTTCCGGCATGGACTGGCCGAAGCTGATGGTCGCGGTCTTGACGAGGCCGCCGCAGCGGCGGCAGTCGGGGACGTCGCCGCTGCGCTCGAACTCCTCGCGCAGCTCCTCGATCGTGTAGCGCGCGGCGCAGTCGAGGCAGGCGCCGTAGGTGGTGTTGCCGTGCAGCTCGATCACCTGCGCTTCCGGCACGCCGGAGGCCTGGTGCAGCCCGTCGATGTTCTGGGTGATGACCTCGGCGACCTTGCCCTCGCGCACCAGCCGGGCGACGGCGCGGTGGCCGCGATTGGGCTCAGCGGCACGGAGCCGGGCATCGGCGGCGAAGCGGCGGCGCCAGCTCTCGCGCCGCGCCTCGGCGGAGGCGAGGAAGTCCTGGAACATGATCGGCTTCATCTGCTCCCAGACCCCGCCGGGGCTGCGGAAGTCGGGGATGCCCGATTCGGTGCTGATGCCGGCGCCGGTGAAGACGGTGATGCGGCGCGCCTCCTCGATCATGCGGCGGAGGTCGGCGATGTCGCGGTCGTCGTCCATGGCTCAGCTCCGGTGAAGGACGAGGGTGAGGTTGTTCGCCGGCATGGGCTCGACAATGGGCGGGGCGAAGCCCGCCGCCGCCGCGGCCTCGGCCACCGCCTCGAGGTCGCGGAGACCCCAGGCCGGGTCGCGGGCGCGCAGCTCGGCATCGAAGGCAGCGTTGCTCGACGCGGTATGGGCGCCGCCCTGGCGGAAGGGGCCGTAGAGGATCAGTGGCCCGCCGGGCGGCAGGCTGGCGGCGGCGCCGCGCAGCAGGCCGAGCGTCGCGGGCCAGGGGGCGATGTGGATCATGTTGACGCAGACAATAAAATCCGGGGAATATTTTGCCTTTCGGGTCTCCACCGTTTGTTTCCAAGGACATGGTTTTCAATGACTTAACGGGGAGGTCGCTGGGCCATGTGGTCTCCTAAAGGTTTAATTTTGTCTGGAAATAGGTCGTTTTAAGGTTGATGTTGGGGCTCATACCGTATGAGCCGCGTATGAATTGACGGGCGCTCATACGTCCTCCTAGAAGGTGGAAGCTCATACAGGGAGCCTCATACATGCCCGACCATCTCCTCCCTCAGGCCGCGCCGCAGAGCCGCCGCCTCGCTCTCCGCTTCCAGGCCGAAAGCCTGCCCCTCCCGCAGGATGTCCCCCAGGTCTACTACTCCGACACCGAATGCCCTGGCCTCCGGCTCCGGGTGGCGCGCAGTGGCAAACGCGTTTGGGACTGGCGCCGGGGGACGACCACAACCGTCATCGGGCCGCTGCCAACCGTCTCTTACGATGCCGCTGCTCAGCAGGCTGGCGCCTGGAACGAGGCGGCCAGCACCGGGGCGGACCCGCGGGCGGTAGTGCTGGCGGTCAACGCCAACAGCATCACCGTCGCGGACCTGTATGAGCGGTACATCGCCCATCTGGTGGACAGCACGAGGTCCCGCAAGGCCAACGAGAGCGCGACCAACTGCCGGAGCCAGATCAAGCCGCTGCTCGCCCGCTACGGCGACCTCCCGGCCATTGACCTGTCGCGCAACATCATCCGCGATGTCTATATGAAGGACCACCTTGCCCCTACCCGGCCGGAGGCCCGGCGGGTTATCTCCGCCAGGGCGATGATTCAATGGACCAAATCCGGCTGGTCGTGGGCGGTCCTTGAGGGGCTGGCTCCAAGGCTCGACCGGGTGGGGCTGCCCAAATCGAACCCGGCTGAGAGGCTGATCCTTCATGACCGCAAGCTCCTCCGCCGCGGCTACGGCCGGCACCGCAGCCACACGACCGAACTGGCTGACGACGAGTTGCTGGCGCTCATGCGGGGGATCGAGCAGGCGCGGTACTCCTGGGTGCCGGGCAAGAAGCGCCGGGCGGGTGACGCGCATGCTGCAACCAACCCCGCGGGCCTGCTGATCGTGGAGTTCTGCCTCTACACCGGGTGCCGCAAGAGCGAGGCCGTCTACCTCATGCAGGGCGACATCGCCACCGATGGCAGCCATGCCACGATCAACGAGCACAAGACCATGGATCATGACGGGGAGGCCCGCACGATCCGCCTCGGCCCGGAGGCGCGACGAGTGCTTGAACTGGCCGCGGAGTGGCGGCAACGCATCCGCTATGAAGGCGCCCTGATGTTTCCGTCTCCGCTTGGGGGGGTCTGCACAACGGTCAATAAAGCCCTGGATGCCGCCATCTTGGCTGGCGGTTTGAAGCGCCGAATCGTCGTCCACAGCCTGCGGGGCGGTTACATCAATTACGCCTGCCGGTCGGGCGTTCCGCTGGAGGTGGTGAGCGAAAACGTCGGGCACGGCGACATCCGCACGACGCAGACGTACTACCGCAAGGTCCACGACCGGATGCTGGCGGCGGGCAATGATCAGGTGAGCGCGGAGTTCACCCGGCTCCGCGAGGGGCTGATGAGCGAGGCCCACTAGGTGCGCGTTTTCACCCGGCCTTCCGCGGTGGAGCTTCCTGCCGCGGCTCAGGCAGCCCTCGACCGTGATCCGGTGCTGACCCGTCCCCAGGCGGCGCATTTCCTCGGCGTCGCCGCCTCCACCCTGGCCGACTGGGTGAAGGGCGGCAAAGGCCCTCCGTTCTACGACTACGGCCGGGAGGCGGGTTATCCGCTCAGCGCCCTCCTGGCATGGCGGCAAAGCCAGTTGAAGCAGCACAGCGAGCCGGAGACGGAGCCGGAACCTGTCCCGGTGAAGCGGAAGCGTGGACGCCCCCGTCTCGTCACCTCGCGGACCGGTACGGCCAAGCGAGCCGGCCTCAAGAAGAGGACCATCACCAAGCGACCGCCCCTCAAGAAGACCATCACCAAGCGACCGAGCGCCGCTAAAACCCGGCGGGCTAGAGGTCGGTGAAATGCCCGCCCAGGGGACCCCCCAGGGCGGGTTTTTCAATCACCGGTCCAGCCGGCCCATCCGCATCTGCGGATTATCCGGCCCGTTCAGCAGGCCGGCTGCTGCCCGCCCTGTGGTCGCGCCACCGATGAGGGCAGGTGCCGACAGGGAGTTGGCCCGCATGACCGCGGCGCTGAGCAAGCTCCTGCGGCATCCACCGACGCCTGATCCTGGCCACCCAGCCGCCGGAGCACTTCCCCGCTCCGCTGGACATCACCGGCCGCGGTCAAGCGCTGGCCCAACGCCCGGAACTTACTGGCCAGGACGTTGCGGGCGATGTTGGCCCCGGTGGCGATGCCGGGCGAACCCGTCAGGGTGTCCATCATCACACTGGAGAGCACGCCATCGCCCTTCTGGTCCGCGACATCCGCGGCCTGCCGGAGAGCGGTGCGGCTGGTCCCCATGGCGGTGTTGTTCGTCCGGGCGATGTGGTTCTCCCGGCGGATGTTTGTGAATAGCCGGTCAGCGATCTGGGTCCGTGCCGCCGGAGCATTACCCACTGCGGTGAGGATGGCATCCAACTGGCCGCGGCTGTGGTCACTCAGGCCGGCAACTCCGCTGGCATCCCACCCGTCGCAGATTTTCGCCAGCCGCTCGCGGATGGCCTGCTGGGCGCCAATGACAAAGGCGTTCCGTTCGGAACGGTTGAGGCGGGCGATCCGGCGCAGGATGACCTCCGGTCGATTATCGAAGGCGTGGGTGCCCCGCTCTACCGCGGTTCGTAGCACTGATGGTCCCGCCCAAGTGGTGTTGGTCATTTGATAGAAGGAGTTGCCGGTCTGCGGATCGACGATGAGGGTATCCATCTAAGCCAGCAGGCTTGCCTGAACTGCGTAAGGTGCGCGCCATCCATCTTCCGGCACACTGGTTTTGTGGTTAGCAGTGCGCTGGGCTTGGTTAGTTTTCTCCAAGACCTTCGCCGTGAGGATCACGAGCAGCCAACAAAAAAGGTGCCGCTTGTGCCGTGCTACCTAGGCGGCGCAGGATTAGTGGAACCCTTCCGGGCTGACCCGTGAGGGCGCGGGAGAAAACCATCATGACTGAGCACGTCTACAAGCTAGTGGAGCTTGTCGGTACCTCTGGTACCAGCGTCTCCGACGCCATCCAGAATGCAATTACCCGGGTCACCACCACTGTCCGCAACGTCAAGTGGTTCGAGGTGGTCCAAGTCCGCGGCGAGGTAAAGGACGGGAAGGTCGGGCACTACCAAGTGACGCTCAAGATCGGCTTCACGCTCGACGACGGTTAGCCCATCAGCCCAAGGCGGTCTGAATAGTCCGCCTCACCGCTGCCGATGAACATCCGAGATGAACGAGGTAACGGTCATCTCGATCGATCCTCGCCAGAAGTCGGACATCTTGCCGGTTCTCCATGGCCTGCTCAAATTGTGCAAAGTCAGCCTGATCGAGGAGGACATCGGCAACGAATGGGTGGCTGGCGATAGTGGCTGGGCGTTGTACGATCTCGTGGTAGCGCACGGGATATCCTCGCGGGTAACTCTCGGCCTGATTGTCGAGACAGGTATTTAGCCGCTCCATCATCTGGCTCAGGCTGCTGACAATCAGGCGGATGACTGCGGCATTGTCCCTAGCGTGGCCCCGAGCATCAGTCGCGGCACACCTGACCAGCGTGGGCCAGTCCACGGCACCAATCATCTTGGGAGAATCGCAGAGGTCCCAATGCGCGGTGTCGGCATTTGGACGGTGCGTGTCAGCAGCATGGTTGCTGGGGTAGGAGGCGCCTACGCACCGGCAAAAGGACAGGAAGATAGGTCACTTCCTGAAATGTTTTATCAAGACTCGTGATTACTATGGCCAGAAATTTGTTGCCGCCGCACTGCGATGAGAAGGCATCGTGAACTGCCTGTTTGAAATCGGCCGAGGTGAGATCATGATGAACAACATCAACCAGGGTGATAGTGGCCTGCGCGGAGCTTACAGCGAGCGCAGCTTCCTATTGGTTATCATGCTCACCGTAGCGGCTGAGATTAGCAGCCTGATCTGGTGGCTTCTTTAGGTGGCGCAGACTCGACCGCGGAGGGGCATGGCCACAGAGCAACCCCGACAATCAGAGACTCCTCCGAAGCAGCATATGCAGCGGTCTCATCATTCATTCTGGTTCATTGTCAGAGTTGGCTTCGCGCTGACTGCGGCTTGGGTTGCTGTGACTGAATCTTGGGATAGTGATGGCAACGGCAGCGTCTCCTTTCATGAGATGCTGTTGTTCATTGTGCGCTTTCTCGCCTTCCCGCTGCACCTCCTGCTGAGCCTTACCCCCGGCGAGGTGCTTGGGTTCTTCGGGTTGCCGAACGCCTACTGGCCTTCCTCGGCAGCGTTGGCCATCGTCATCAGCTTGCCGCTTTGGGGCGTACTGCTAATCGGGGGCCTAGTAGCCGAAGCGTGGCTGGAGCGTTCATTGTGGCTTCCAAGGAACGGACCGATATCTAGCCCGCGCCGCAGCAGAGCCACCCTCCAAGACTATGCGGAGAGTGGCTACGGCGGCATTATCTCCGCACCTTCGGCGAGTTCCGTCGCAACCTCAGCCGCCGACCGCGCTTAGGTCACTCCGCCAACCGCCTCTCCGGCCCCGAGCGCCGTAGCCCCGCTGGCTCTGGTGACCGATTGATCGCCCGTCGCGGTCCCAAAGCGGAGAACTGGCATTGGCGTCCCATCTAGCCGGTCGAACTCGACAACGACATCGCCGACGAACTTCTCCGCGCCGGAAACGCGCAAGCGCAGAATCCGATGCGGCGCATAAGGCCAGCCGCGGTGAAATGCCCCGGTGTACACGGTGCTCACCGCCTGCACGGCAATCAGAGCAGCGACATATTCAGGGTAAGCCCCAGCCTGAGAAGTGGCTACGAAGCGGGTATCGACACTCACCCCGTCTGCTTCGGCTACGAAGCAGCCGCCACGGCCCGCGCTATTCCAATGACCCGCGCAGCCAGCACCAGCAGGCCGATCGCTGCCGGCACGTCCTCAAGCCACAGGAAGGCACCTACGGTTTCGCAGACATGGCCTCTCGCGCCAATCCCATAAGCCAGCACGAAGACCGACGCCTTCGGGTGGCGCTAGCGAGCCCATCCGGGCATACTGGATCGGCACGGCATAGCCAGCCAGTTCGGTAAACCTTGCGGCGACTATGGCGCTGCCTCCCCTCGCCTCTGCGGTTCTCATCTACCGCGGGCGGGATGGTCGAGCGCGCAGCGACGGCGGCCATCCCAAGGACGCCCCGGCGCGGCTGTATGGCGCAACTCGGCGTCACCGCGGACTTCAGGATGATGACCTGAATGACGTGGTAGATGATGAGGATGATGACGAGGAGATCGCGGCGTGAGCGACAGAAGGGCTTTTCGGCAACAACTGCGGCGGCGCAGACTACGATAGCTTGTGGGAGGCACGATGGTAGGGCGTCCTTAGCGGCAGGCGTGAGGCGCGCCGGTTTCGCCATCGGCCGGGCCTTCAGCATCGGCCACGGACTGTGGCGCTGTGCCGATGTCCGGACCTACATCATCCCCGAGCATTCGCCCCTGGTCCTGCATTGGTCTTGGAACTGCCGGACAAGACCAGCGAGGAGCAGCGCTTCCTCGATATGGTCCGAGCCCGCTCGCACAGAGCATCCATTCACAACCACAAGCGTTCTTCCGAAGGTCAGCAAGGGGGACGTTTATGTCTGGTCTACCTATCCCGCCAACCGACCCGATGCCCCCCAAGCCGCCGACGGGCCATCCCGATCCCGATCCGCAGCCTGAAATGCCGCCCAAACCGGTGCCTGAGAACCCGTATCCTGTGCATTAGGCGGAAGCACTTAGGGCCGCGGCCGGGCCATGCGTTTCAGGACGGCGACCTGCCGGAAGAACTCCTGCCGCGGCTGGGCGGGGCTGCCGACCAGCGCCACCCCGCAGGGCACGTCCGACATCACGCCTGCCTGGGCGCCGATCTTCGCACCCTGGCCGATGCGGATATGCCCGGCGATGGCCGCTTGTCCGCCGACCTGTACGAAGTCTTCGAGCACCGTCGAGCCCGCGATCCCGACCTGCGCCACCACCACGCAGCAGCGGCCGAGGCGGACATTGTGGCCGATCTGCACAAGGTTATCGAGGCGCGACCCGGCACCGATCATCGTATCGCCGGTTGAGCCTCGGTCGATGGTGCTGTTCGCGCCGACCTCCACGTCGTCGCCCAGCACCACGCGTCCAAGATGAGGGACGGAGAGAAATCCGGAGGCCGTGGCGGCGAAACCAAACCCCTCCTGGCCGATGCGCGCGCCGGGGTAGACATAGACCCGCGCGCCCAGGAGGGCATGGCTGAGACTGGCGTGCGCGCCAATCCGGCAGTCGGGGCCGATCACCACGCTCTCGCCGATCGCGGCGTAGGGACCAATGCGGCAGCGGGCGCCGACCTCCGCCCCAGCCTCGACCAAGGCGAAGGGGCCGACCTCTGCCCAGGGATCGACCCAGGCGCTCTCGGCAACGATAGCGGTCGGATGTACGCCTGAGCGCAAGGGCGGTGCTGGATAAAATAGGGCAGCCACCCGCGCCCATCCCGCGTAGGGCTCCGTCGTGACGATCGGCACCACCCCTGCGGGCACCCGTTCGAGCATGTTGGGATGCACGATCACCGCGCCTGCCGAGGTTGTTTCCAATGCGGAGGCGTAGCGCCGGTTGTCGAGAAAGCTCACCTCGTTCGGCCCAGCAGCCTGCAACGGAGCGACGCCTGTTAGCAGCAGCCCGGTTCCCGGTGCCGTGCCGCATGCCGCCTCGGCGACGGTGGCGAGCGGGTGTGGCCCACTCCGAGCAAAGAAGCGCGGGTCGCCGATCGCCATTCTGGCATGTCCTCCCTTGTTGAGGCTCATGGTAACGCCTGCTGTCCGCGCTGCCATCCCTCGATGCGTTACTGAGACAGCCGACAATGACTTAGGTCGCGCCCTGGCATCCGCGCCAAGGGTTCTGAGCCGGTCCATGCAGTGGCCCTTTACAGGAGCCCCGGCACCCAGCCGGTCGCGCTCAGCGCTTCCCAGGCCGCGACCGAGGCAATCGAGAGCATGATCAGCGCCACAGCCAGGGCGACGCTGAGCAGTACCCCGTCCTCCTCCAAGTAGGCGAAAGCAACCAAGCCGATCACCAGGGCGAGCGGGATGTTGCTGAGCGGAACGGGAGCAAGAAGGCTGGGGGCGAGTAGAAGCACGACACCGCCAACCACCCGCTTCGTCGCCCGGAATGGTGTCGCCCAGCGCGGGCGGATGTAGCGTTCCATAAAGCGGATCACCGGCACGAGCCGATCCACGAGCCGAGCCAGCCG
This sequence comes from Belnapia sp., assembly GCF_059504005.1. NCBI lineage: Bacteria > Pseudomonadati > Pseudomonadota > Alphaproteobacteria > Acetobacterales > Roseomonadaceae > Belnapia > Belnapia sp. The sequence goes on from NZ_JCACHU010000141.1 coordinate 8,853, forward strand.
CCGGGTCTCGAACTGGCGGGCCGCGATGCGGCGAGGAAACACTGGGCCGCGCCGGGCCAAGATCATCTGGGCCGCCGGAACCGCGAGCAGTGCCCCAGCGAGGGCAGAAACACCCGGCAGCAGGCCGAGCAGAGCCAAGAGCAGCAGGACGATGCCGAACGAGCGGTCGCCCAACCGGTCCAGCAGCCAAGCGAGCGTCACCTGCTCAGGGGCTTCATGGCCGAAAAGGTCAGTCAGAACTACGGAGGTGGGCGCGCGCGTAGTCATACAAAGCTGGTAACACGGCGAGGCACTGGTCAGGTGCGCAAAGGGTTGCGCTCGACCAGCATCCCGATCAGGCGCAGCAACTCCTCGCGCTCCCGGCCGCTGCTGCGTCGGGCAGGAATTCCCGGACACCGCCACAGGAAGTTCAGCTACCGGATGATGCATTGGGTTCGTGCCTGAATGAAGGCGAACCCAAGCGGGAGCGTCCGCCCAGTATTGGCAAAGGGGCCTGCAACCAGAGTCGTGCAGCCTCGCCTCGATGTGCCCCTACGTCGTCAAACCCGATCAGAAATTGGACGCGACATGCGGTGACGGTCGATGCTGGTGGGGGTCACGCCCAAGCAGCACCGGGCGGCACCGGCCTAAACGCTTCGCGGAAGAGGGCGAGCCGGCGGAGGTAGAAGGAAGCGCACTTGCAAGGACCCGTCGCCGCCTGAACGGCTTCGGGTCCTTCCATTCGCAAATCTCGCGGTCGTCTCCCCTGCAAGCTGGTGTACGAGGTCCGGCGGGTGATACCGTGACGACAACCAGCAGGCATAAGCGGGAGGACGGCAATGGGACCGCGGCAGGAGCACTTCCGCATGATGGCTCTCTACAACCAGTGGGCCAATGGCCGCCTCTATGCCGCTGCCGGGCAGATCGCGCCTGAAAGCCTAGCCGAGGACCGCGGCGCCTTCTTTGGTTCCCTGCTTGGGACGCTCAACCACCTCCTTGTCACCGATCGCTTATGGATGAGCCGCCTGGACGAGGAGAGCCCGCCCGGTACGCGGCTCGACGAGGTGCTGCACCATGACTTCGACGACCTCCGCGCGGCACGGCTAGTGCAGGACAGGAAGCTCGTGGATTACGCCCACGGGCTGAGCGAGAAGCGCCTCGCCGAATCCCTTGACTACGCCACGAGCAGCGGCGCCCCGCATTCGCAGCCGCTCCACCACGTCCTCGCCCACCTGTTCAATCACCAGACTCACCACCGCGGGCAAGCTCACCACCTCGTCGGGATGGCGCTGGGGCGCGACAAGGCACCCGTCCTCGACCTGCTTGCCTTCCAGCGCTCCACCGTGCTCGTGCCGGGCGCAGTTAGTGGGCCAATATCGCCACCTCGATTGCTGCCCGATGATGCAGGAGCGAGTGCTGTCGAGACTCCACCGATCGGCCATGTTGTCATCGACGCCTATGCCGAAGCTGCCGACCCGGCCGGGGAGGTAAGAAGCACCAAGCGGGTTCCTGCGCCCGACAGTCTCGGTGGATAGCCAGTATGACCTCGGGTGCCGGCTGCACGTTGGCTAAGGTGCAACAAGCAACGAGGTGACGGCTCCGGACTCCGATGCGTGCCTCACGACCCCTACAGCCCGGCATGCCGCAGCGGCAGAGTGCCGCTGTCTCCTTGCCGGGATAGACGTTCCCGTCAGCCTACCTCATCTCGATCGTCCCGCTGACGATGTACGGCCCATTCGTCCGGATGGTATTGGCTAGGCTCCCCGTTTGATGTCTCTCTTCTCGGGCGGCGGCCGTTCGCCCTCCGTAGCCTCCCGCTCGGCCACCCGCTTCGTCATGTGCGCCACGACTTGCTCCGCGGTGCCGTAGAAGATATCGGTTCCCCAGGGGTGGCTAATGCACCAGCGGCTCGCCCCGGCCTCGGCGTGCCCCATCCGCTTCGCCTCGGCCTGCCCACGCGATGTCGGCAGGATGAGCACATCACCCGCTGCTTCGGCCATTTGCGTCCTCCCTCTCTTGCTTGGCCAGAGATCGATGATGCACACCTTTGCAACCCAGTTGGAAGCGAGACATCGCGGTACAGAGCGGTGTTCGCATTTGGAGTGGACATCGAGATCGGTGCAGCACCTTTCAGAGATGTCAGACGCGCTTGCCTAACTGCGGGAGCAGAACCGGTCACCTGCTGCCCGCCATCCCATCATGTCGTTAACCCAGTCCTCAGTGTCGCCCAGGAGCCCGCTGAACTGGGTTCGGGGCGCGTCGTAGAGTTCCACTCGCTCCATAACCAAACCATAGAGGGAATGCTGCTGCCGTTGCGTAGCGGCGCCGAGCCTGTCAGCCAGCATGTCGAACCACGCCTCATGCCGGCGGGGGTGAGGAAAGCATCCATACCGCCCCCACCAATCGGCGAACTCTGCCTCAGTCGTGGTGCGCCACCTCTTTCGAACCGGCTCGTCCCTCGCCTGTAACTCTTGCGCTGTGAAAGCACGCGGCATTGGGACCGAATGACGCTGGTCGGGTTCAGGCTGGAAGGGAACGGGCGGTGGAAGCTGTCCCTGGTATGGCGCCGTGGGCGGTGACAAAGGCTGGGCCGGGTATGGCTCGGCGCGTGGTCGGGCTGCTGGGGGACCAGCAATGGGCGGTAGCGTCTCGGTCGTCTGCGACCACGCCTGGGTACCAAGAAGGGCCACAAGAACGATCATGTGAAACCGTGTTTGCATGGCGCGCACCTCTCAGGATCAACGCAAGTGCCGGGCTACGGTCGCCGCGTCCAGATGGGAATGGAGCCAGTCGTACGCGAGCCAAGCGTATGCCGTTGCGGAGGTCGGTTTGACGAAGCGGACAGATCAAACCGCACGCCGAGAATGGTAACCAAGGCGTTCTGCGGATGACAGAATCGGTGACCGCCTGATTGCTGGCGGCCCATGCCGCGTTGAAATCGGCGACAGCAGGACGTAGCCAAGCTAAACTGTCTGGTGCGCTCGGTTGCGGGCCGCGCCTTTCAACATAATGCCTTGTCAGTGCGCCGAACCAGCATCCCTCTGGTAAATCCGGCGGCCGTTGGTCTGCGCAGCCGGGCGGAGCCGTTAAGTCACTTCTCAACGGCATTTCGCATTCCCGAACGGCGACCGCATTGTGAAGGCTACGGTTGGGGCTTCTTCTGGGCTGGTGCGTTTAGCTCCTACTTTCACAAAGGAGGAGTAATATGATGCGCAACTTTACAGCCGCGCTGCTCGTCGGGTTGGTTTCGCTCAGCTTGACGGCATGCGGCACAAGCCCCGGCAGCCGCGCCGTCTCTGGGGGCCTGCTTGGAGCAGGAGCGGGTGCTGGCGTGAGCGCCCTGACGGGTGGCAGCGTTGGAACAGGTGCGCTTGTTGGTGGCGGTGTGGGTGCCGCAGGCGGTGCTCTGACAGCACCGAGCCGCAGCAGCAGCTACGGTAGTGGCGGATATTCAGGCGGCCGTGGGTATCGCGGTTACTGATCACAATCGCAGTTCAGCCTGGGCGGTGGTCTCGGCCAGTCCGTTCTTATTGACGACAGGCTGATAGCGGATCGGCGACGAAAATCGGGTACAGGCCGGAGTGGGCGGGCGGTGCCGGGTGGAACAGGGCAGCGACCAGCGGCGGGACCTTTAGGTTCCGCCTGAGGCGAAGCGTGTTTCATGTCGGGAATGGCGCGCAACATCGTCGCCGCGGTGGATGGTGAGAGGAAGGTGCCCCGATGAGCGAAGAGCAACCCAAGCTTGAGGAGCAAGAACTCACCCAATATGCTGAGGAGGTTGATCATGAACTCACACAATTGCGCGCTGCGGTCTGGGACCTGATTGACGACTTCGATGCCACCGGAGGCTTCGTGGAGCTTGAGGCTGGTCATGGCGGCGACGGGCCAGTGACCCGCCTTTGCAGAATGACCTCGAAGCCCCTCCCGCCCATGCTCAAAACATGGTTGGAGAAAGGGGATGCCGAGTAGCCATCAGCGGCACCTTCCGCAAAGTTCACCATCACTGCCATGGCTGCGCCATCATCCAGCCCGAAACGCGACACCCCCTCCCCCTACATTCCGGCCCTAAGGAGCACCAATCGGAGGTTCGAGTGCGCAAGACCGCGTTGACCCTGTTCGCCGCAGCCGCGCTAGGCTTTGGTCTCTTTGCTTCAACCGGCGGTTCCGCAGCCTCAGTCGTCGTCACGGCGCACCCAGGGTGAAGCGGTGCACACTGTCCAATATTGGGGAGCGGGACCGCAGTCCTGGGACGATGGCTGGGAGCGGCGGCGGCAGTGGCGGGAGTGGCGCCAGCAGCGGGACGAAGCGCGGATCGCCGAGGCGGCACGTCGCGAGGCGTGGCACATCGAACAGGAGCGCGAGCAGCGCCGGGCGTGGCGGCATGCACAGCGGGAGCAGCAGTATGGCCACGGCCCTGGCTTCTACCGCGGCTGGTGAGGGAGCAGGCGTCCGAGCAGCGCCGCTGCGCTGGGAAGGTAATAGGCTTGCTCCTCTCAACCGACAGAGTGACGACGAACTTGCACCCCCGAGGTCCGTAGCGCCCGCCGTGCGGCACTCTCTCCAATCTGCATAGGTTGCAGTGGCCTACATGATGGCCTGCCGGTCGGCGTCCGTACCTGCCATCCCCAACATCGTTGACCCGCGCGACACCCGGGGAGCATCACCCCGACCCGCGGAACCCCGGTGATCTGGCTTGCGGGCGGAACCATGGCGAGCCTCCTCAAATCGGCAGCGATCACGCCATCAGACGGTCCGGACGGGGCGCCGACGAGGCTAAACTGGTTGGGCCGCGCGTCCACCAATCGCACGGGCAGGTCATGGCGGATTCCAGCGTTGAGCGGCAAGCCGGATCGTCGATCTGGCGGGCTTGCACGCTCAGCAGCGAAACGGCGAGTTGCAGCGCGTTCTTGGTGCGGTGGTTGACCTCACGGACCAAGAAGTCGCGGTAGCGGATGTCCTCCTGGCCTTGAGCCAGGGCATCGCGCAGCGTGACCTCGGTCCGTTGCCGTCGCTCGACCTCTTCTTGCAGTCGTGCGTTGACCTCCTGAAGGCGCCTCGTCCGGGTGGCGACCCGCCAGTCCAGCGTCTCCTTGGACTCGCGCAACTCTCGCTCCTGCACCACACGATGGCTGACATCGAGAAAGGAGGCAAAGTGCTGGACAACCCGGCCATCCTCGACCACCGGACTGACGAACAACGAGACCCACACTTGCCGCCCGTCCATGGCGCGAAACGGCACATCCTCGATAAAGGTTTGCCGTGCGGCCATGGCCGCCTCAAGCCGCGCCGCCACCTCCGGGTCGGCATGCGAGCCAACGAGGAAGAAGTAGTTCTGGCCTAGCACCTCCTCTCGCTCGTAGCCGCACAGTTCGAGAAAAGCGGCGTTAGCGTAAATGATCGGGTTTCCGGTCACTCTGGGATCGGTGACCACCATTGGCATCCGGGTCGCCTCGACCGCTGCGACAAAGAGGCCGCCGCAGGCTTCGACATTGCGCACATCACTCTCGGCCGCGGCTTGACCTTTGCGGTTCCGGGGCTGGTCGGTGACGGACATTGGCACTTCTCCTCTACCGCGTTTCCGCCCCAGTCTCAGCCGAAGCCACGCCCGGCCTTCCTTGTGCCGGGGCGCCCCGGGCGGCAGAGATAGCTGGATGTGCATCCGTCCAGCAACCCCGCCGCACTCTCTGCCGGTTATGGTCGCGTGAGGGTTCCGGCGCTGGTGCCAGCCCCTTGGGCGGACGGCCCAAGCTGCGCTAGGTCCGCCCTTCAAGCTGCTTCAAGCGATTCCGTGGAGGGGATCAGATCGAGGACCGAGCCAGCGAACGCGGACCGGTTCATTGTCGAGCGGACGCCCACCACGGAGAAATCGGCCGCAAGCCAGTGCTCGGAAGCGCTCCGGCCGAGGTCAAGCATCCTGCGGAGGAAGCACCAGCTTGCGTCGCAGTGGCTCCCTACCTTGAGCCCGCGGAACTCCTCCTCGGCACCAATCGCGTGCAGCCGGGCCAGGGCACCCACCGCCGAGGTAGGCAGGTCGGCTAGAAACGTTGGGCCAGCGCTAGCGAGCGCAACTCCTGCCAAGCGCCGCGCCGAAGGCTGTTTCGTCGGTCTGTTCAGCTACGCCGGAGGCGGCGACGAGCGGGTCAGGTCGGTCTACGGGCGTGGTCCGGACCAGCACGATGTCCGCGGGTGCGCCCGCTTTGACTAGCGCGCAACAGCGGGTTGACGGCATAGCCGCCGTCCCAGTACGTCTCGCCACCGTTTCCCGCCGCTTGAGGCAACTGCGGTAGGCACGCTGAGGCCGGCAGCACCTCCGCCGTGACCTTGGCATCGCGGAACAACCGCGCCTCGCTGGTCCGCACACTGGTTGCCGAGATGACCAGGGTGGGCGCACCCTCGATTCCGAAAACGGACGGATCAAGCAAGCCGTCGAGCACGCCACGGAGCGGGTTCAGCCCAAGCAGGTTGATTCTGTCGCGCGACGGCCCTCTGACGGCTCGCAACAGTGCATCAGCCATGGGCGCCCATCACCTTCGTAAAAGGTGGACCCCAGCCCCGGCCGTGTCAGGCGAGCCGGAGCCGGAGCCGGTGGCGACCCGGCGCCAAGAGGCGTCGAGGAGGCGCTTGGCTTCGCCCAGTCGTCCTGTGGCGAGGCCCTGGACCAGCATGGCGGCGTTCATCGCTCCAGCGCTAACGCCGCCAGCCATGAGACTGGATGCCATGGCGGCAACCGCTAGCCGCCCAGACCGGGTTGTTGGATTGGGAACGACGGTGCCTTTTTGGTGTTTACCAGCCCGATCCGCTGGATCATTGCTGCTTGCCCAAAGGAGGAGCGCATCAGATGGCAACCGGCGCTGTGAAGTGGTTCAACGCCAGCAAAGGGTTTGGCTTCATTCAGCCTGACGATGGCGGCAAGGACGTGTTCGTGCATATCACCGCCGTGCAGGCCGCGGGATTGCAGGGTCTCAATGACGGCCAGAAGGTCAGCTACGAAGTTGTTCGGGAGCGCGGGAAAGAAGCAGCAGCCAACCTGAAGCTGGCCTAAAGCCGGTCCACCGCTGCTGGACCCATGCATCAATCTGCCCGAAGGGGCTGCATCCACTGACTACCAACTGTGCGCTTCGCCCAAAGGTTACCGTCGGTCGGTTTGCAGCGAAGGTCTTAGTTGGGAAGTGGATGCAGTGAGGCTGCTCAGCCCAAGCAGGGCGACCCAGCCGAGATTCGTCCGCTCGACATTCGGACGAACTCGAAAAGCTGCTCTCGGCGGCAGGACTGAGGATACCGCGGCAGCGCCGGCTTCAGCTACCGCGGAGGCAGCAAAGCGCTCGGTGCGAGGTTGGGCCAACGCTACGGCACATGGAAAACCGGCGTAGAGGATCGCCACCCAGAGGCGCCCCCGCATGTTCATCTCCCTTCCCAGCTTGGTGCCGGGTACCCGGTAAACGCTTCTGTAAGGGTTTTGTTGCGTGTTATCGCATAATCGGGTTTTGCCGTAGGCAGCCCTGCGCGTCAGAGAGAACAGTCACCAAGGTCAAGCGAACATCTGCGTTGAGGTGACGAGCGCCTGCTCACCGTCCTCCCCTGTGGGGGCGTTTAACCCCTCCATGCCGCACTGGCAGCTACCAGCAATGAACCTCTACGCAGGTTTAGAATGCTTGGCTGTTGTATTTAGGGCTTGTACGCGCGCTCATAGATTTTAATCAGGGGAAGCTGTCCGGATACACCAGCCAAATCATTGTTCAGGGTGACACGCTGACCGTCGAGGAAGCGCCGCGGTGGCTGAATGGCAGGGTCCAGTAGTCGCCCAGCATCCGGTCGTAGCTGGCGGGCTTAAAGGGCGAACAGGCGTTGCCGTCATAATGGGTAATCTCGCCGAAAAACACCCGCCCACCCACGCAGTAGAGATCGACCCGCGCGAAGTCGAAATCCTCGCCTATCTTCTCCGCGAGCCGCTGCGCGTCGCGGGCCTCCGGGGGGAGGACATAGCTGGGGTCGGGCTCAAGGCTCTGCCGGACCATCCACGGCTCCAGCCGTTCATTGTAGCTGTTGGCCCGATGATGGCCATGACGCCCTGTATGGACACGCAGGAATCTGGCCCGGCCGCTGAAGACGTAGAACTTCAGGTCGGCTGGGATGCCGCCATCCGCGTCCAGCAACATCTCCTCGGCGATGAGGCGCGGCGTGAGATTGCGGTAGCCCCATTCCCCGGCAGTGTCGAAGTGGTTGCGGCGCAGCCACTTCTCGGCCTGGAGGATGGTCGCGGGGATGTCGAGCGCGGTTCGATCATGCACGAGCAGGTTCATGTTCCAGCCATGCGCGCCCTTGAGTACAAAACGGTTCGGCAGGCTCTCCCAGTTGATGTTGCTGGCACGGTTCCAGATGCCGTAGAGGGGGATGAGGACATCCTGACCGACCTTGGACGCCACATAGGTGCGCGCTGTGACCTTATCCGTGGTCAGCGCCAGCAGCGGGTTACGATCATACAAAATCCGCCAACCGAGCTTTTCGTTGAAGGTTTTCGGTTGACGAAGATTGGGCTCATATCCCAGTGCCGCGCGCATGCGGTAGCGGAGATGCCGTTCTCGCAAAATCTCGCCCAAGGCGGGAACATACTGAGCGGCGTAACGTACAATAGTCCGCATTAAAGTTAGTACTGATTTGTCGGACTGTACGGCGCCGGACATTTTTGATTCTCCTGGTAGATCGCTGACCTCTTAACGTGCAATCGCCTTTGCAACCTTATCGCTCACTCTAATGTGCGGCGGTATCTTTAGTGGTATGATCGTTAGCCCGCAGGAATTCGGCTGAGCGGCATGAAGCAGCCTCCCGCACGGCAAGAGGCACACTACCGGTTTAGGGCATTGCGACGTTCTCTCTAAATTCCATAGGTGGCGTTGGCGTATATGACGGCCTGCCCGTCGGCGTCTGTACCTGCATCCTCGGCTCCGACACCATGGTGCCGGTCGTCAAAAAGATGGTCGCCACCACTCAGAAAGCCCCGGGGTTTCCCGAAGCCTACGTCTCGCGTTCCGCCGCCGATCAGATGCGCGGGGCCTCCGTCCGGTTCTTCGACAGCCGTGAGCACGCCTGGGAGGCGCATGAGACCGCCCTGGCTGTCATGAATTACTGGGCCGCGCTGCGCCAGTGCGGCATCGACGACAAGATTCAGGCCTTCGGACGACTCCTGGCCGAGTTCTGAGATGGCCGGGCGAGAATGGCACCGCGGGGCTGAGTGGCATGACCGCTGACATCGGAGCGCCCCGGCGGCGATAACCGTGTTGACGGACTACGGAGGACGCCTGCCCCTACAAGACAACATTCACACCGGCACGACGTGCCGCACCCAGACGTTCGGCTCGATGTAGACGGCGTGGTTCTGTTCGAGCGAGACATGCACAGGCACGAGGGCGTTCGGCACGACGACAGTGCCGGTGGCAGTGAACTGCAATCCGGTCCAGCGCTGCCAGTCGGTGATCGTCCCTGGGACCACCATGCTGGTCGGCGCAACCTTTACAATTTGGCCTCCCGCGCGAACATGCACCCGTAGCCAGGGGTCGGCGGGCAGCCCATCGGCGCCCGTGCGGGCTGTGTACTCCTCCATGGGCACGAATGGCTCCAAGTGCTTCATCGTGGGGCGCACGGGCGCGAAGATGTGGCTCAGGCCGAGTTCGGCGGCCCGCTGCCGCATGGCGTCGAGAACCATACGCGAGGCGCCCCTACCCCGGTGCGAGGGCAGCAGGGTGATCTCCAACGCGCTGAGCGCATTCGGCGCCCGACCAAGGGCGCGGTCGGCATGCGCCCATCTGACCACGCCATCCCAGCCCGCATCCGGCAGGTTCTCGCGGCCAGGAATTCCGAAGGCGAAGGGCACGGCAAAGGCCCGTCCCACCGCCGCCTCAGGCCGGGCCGGACCAACAACGGCAAAGGCGGTGTCGAGGCAGGCGTCGAGGTGCGGCCGAGCGAAGAACAAGTCGGCAGCGGGGTCCTCTTGCATGAAGGCGGGCCAGAGCGCCATGAACACCTCCGAGAACACCTGCGCTCGCAGGTCGGGGCGGCCACGCAGCGGCACGAGTTCGAGCATCCGGTCCTCCTGCGGGGATGGTCGCGGCCCCCTCCAGACCATCCTAGGCAGTGCGACGGAGCATTTGGCAACCAAACCTGCTGATCCAAGGAGGGTCGCAGGCAGCGGCGTTAGAGGAGCGATGGCAGTGTCGGCAAGCCCGTCAGCGGCGCTCACCTACGATCTGCTTCCGTTCGGCGACCAGCAGGGTCGATTAGCAGTCGCCGCTCCCAATTGTCACTTCGAAGCAGTTCAGTGGGGTCAACGACCGGGCGCTGCTGGCCCAGTGGAAACAGCGCTACAAGCACCGTCTCACCATGCCGGCCAACTTCGCAATCCCCTGGCGGGCTGCTGGGGAGCGCGCCTGGATCACGACCTCCGACCGGCGCTGGCTGCTCGGTGGGCTCGTCCTCCTGGCCATTGGACCCCACCTAGGCAATGTCGGTGCCGGCAAGACGGTGCGGCATCCACATGCTTCACCTGAGCGGTCTCGTGCCCTCAGTCCTCCGCGGCAAGGCTCCGGTACCCCGGGTGTTGTCGAATGAACCGCGCCACAAACTCGCATTGCGGGACGACCGTCACGCACTCAGTTCGAAGGGCCTCCAGCACACCGCCGACCAGCTTGGACCCGACGCCCTGCCCGGACATCGCCTTGGGCACCTCTGTGTGGATCAGCACGACCCGGTTGCCGATCCGCCGGTACTCAACGAAGGCGATGGCATCGCCGCTGCCGATTTCGAACCTGCCCAGACCGGGATTGTCTCTCACGACCAGCATCGCCGCTTACGCCTCCAACCGTGCCCTAACCGCCCCGCTGCGCGCTCTCTCCGGGCACAACGTCCCAATCCCCGGCTGGTGCCCTGCTGGCTCAGGCTTCGGTGGAGAACCTGATTAACCACTCCGACGACATCGCCTCAGCAGGCGATTGCTAGCTCAGTGGCACCCGCGGATACGGACGCAGCTTCATCCCAAACTACTCCGGGAGTATCGGCCCGGAGGAGATGGAGCACCGAGGCATTCCGCACCGCGGCATACGTGGCCACGCGATCCACGGAGAGGAAGCTCCACCCGCTGGGCTAATCTGTCCGCCGCATGTCGGGCGAACCGTAACTTTGCCTGACACACATCCCTCCCCTGCCCCACGGCTGACTTGGTACGCGGCCTGCACGCAGACCCATGGCACCGCCCCATGCCGCCGAACTTGGAGTTTGCAGCGAGCGACATGACGGGAACGCGGGGTGAGGCGGAGCCCGCGACGCCTCGCCCCGCGAGGGCCTTGGCCCGGTTCCCCTCATGTCTGCTCGTGCCGGGTGGAACCGCGCCCTCCGCGGTTCCGCCCCGGTAAGTCCACCACCTCCCTCACCCCGTCATTCAGCTATGTGGCGCGTCACCAATGGGATATGGCGTGCAATTCGCGGCACATGGCTTGGCCGCGAAATCCGCTCCATTGGGGCCGCAGGCCCCAGGTCAGCAAGTGCATGGATGCGGCACCGCTCAGCAACAAATGGACATGGAGGTCGGGTCGCGCTCGGCCGTGTCCGGACTCTGCCCGGCTCCAGCCTACGCCCGACCCATGCCTGACCTCGCGGCCAACGGGCACCTGCGGCGCCCTTGCTTCTCCGCGCGCCTGCGCTGCGCTCCGTCGCGCATCGGCGCGTGCCCGGTCGGTCAGGCGGCTTCGCTGCATCTGAATGGTCGATTTCTCATCCACTAAGCAGGTATGATGCAGGTGTGGCCGCGAAGCGGACGCGCATCTGCGCAGCCGGTCGGATAAATAGGTCACGAGCTATTCTTATATAGACATGCGCCGGACGCGTTATCCGGTGCCCATTCATTTCAGCAGATCGAAACCCGCGCTGCTTGTGCAGCGGGCCTATTGGAGAGATGACGTGATTCGAGTTGAGGTATACGCCGGTTCGCCGGGATGCGGGAAGACCAATGAGTTGCTGGTCGAGATGACCAGCGTGCCGGGCCGCTATGTATTCGCACTGCCGACGACGGAGTTGATCGGCGAGAAGCTGCTCGACCTCTTCCGGGAGGCAGCGAAATCCGGCACCGATCCGGTGATCCGGCCCATCCACAGCCGGGCCGAGGGCCGGCGCTCACTCGGTGTCACCCGCGAGATCACCGACGCCATCGATGAGTACTCACACTGCCGCACGTCATCCTCGTCATCACGCACGAGGCTCTGATGCAGACCGACTTCACTTGCGCCGAGGGCAGGCAGTGGCATATGCGGATCGACGAGGTTCCCTCGGCGGCCGTCGCAGGTGAGTTTCGTATCCCAAGCTCGACGCGGTTCTTTGAGGCATCATACGCACTCTCGCCGACCGAGGAGGCAGGATGGTATCGCGTGTCGCTGGCCGGCAACGCCCCAACGATGGCCGACGTGATGGCGGATGATCTGGTCAAGGATTTCGCAGCCTTCCACAAGAGGTCCAAGTCTCCACAGGGCGTGTTCGTGGATGTGGCGGATTGGCGCGATGCCCGGGATCGCGGGCGGACAGTGCGTTGGCGGTCAGCGTGGCCCCCTGCCGAGTTGGCACCCTTCGCCACGTCGGTCATCGCAGCGTCCGGGTTCTTTCACAGCATCACCTGCCTTGCGACCCGGAAGTGGTTTGGCGACAAGGTGGAGTTCGTGCAGCGGGATTTCGGCGCCACCGCGCTCCGCACGAAGCCGAAAGTTCGCATCCGCTACTTCACACACGGCCACCGCGGCTCGACCGAGTGGTGGTTCCCTAAAGCTTCTAAGAAGCACCCGAATGGCAAGCGTTGCCTCGCCGCGGTCTGCCGTCACCTCGAAGGAGTGAGTGACCTCGGCTACTGGAGCGGCAACGCCGAAGTCGTCAACTATTTCGAGGAACGCTTACCCGGCGAGCAGGTGCGGCCCAAGGTCGCTGGCTCGAATCAGTATCGGCACCTGACCTCGTGTGCCTTCATCTACAGCAGCAAGGCGCGTCCCGAGGATACGATCCTGCTGAAGGTGTTCGGCGTGACGCAGGACGAGGTGGAGCGTGCCCGCGAGCAGGAAGACATCTGGCAGTTCGTGATGCGGGGTGCGATCCGCATGGCCGAGTTTGACGGCACTTACACGGTGTACCTCTATGATATCTGGCAGGCTGAGGTGCTGGCGCGGATGCTGGGCGAGGGCGGTATCTCTGCTGATGTTACGTTGGAACCTGTGGAGGAGGCCGGCATCCTCGATGTGCAGCGTCCGAAGCCGGGACCAAAGCCGGGTGCCAAGGCCGCTGTAGCGGATATATCGTTCGAGCAGCAGGAGTGGGAGCGCCGCGCGGCCGATCGGCTGAGGAAGCAGCGCCAGCGCGAAAAAGATCGGGCCGCGAAAGCTGCCGAGGGGACGCTGCGCAGCCGTGGTCGCCCAAGGAAAACAGAGGGACCTGAGGTACGGCCGTGACGGCCATCCTCATTCGAAGCGGCTGCTGATGCGAAGGTTGGTCCATGGTGGGGATGGGCAGGAGTATTTGTCGCTGATCTTTTTTGGTTGGCCCTGGCGGGTCGCCCGAGGATCAGGCAGGCTCCTCTCAATCCACCAAGGTCCCGATCAGCCGCAGCAATCCCTGATGCTCGGGGCCATGCCCGCCCCGGGCAAGGAAGTCGCCTATGGTGATATCGCTGCTTCCCCCACCGGATGGCAGGTTGGGCTCGTGCCTGACGAACACGCGTTCCGAGCCGAGGTCACGGATCAGCGACCAGCGGTCGCCATTCGTGCTGCGGTATAGCTCCCTGGCTTTTAGGGACATGGTTGCTCCCCAGCTTCTCCGATCAGACCATAGCCGTAGGGCTTTGCTGCCATCAGGCCGCCCTCGCCTCCTCTCGGTAGGCCCGTTCCCAGAACTCCAGGGCGCGTCCCTCCGGGCGTCCCTCCCGCTCCCACAGGAAGTAGGCACGTTCCCGCAGGTAGTGCTCAGGATCATGCTCCCTGGCCGGCGGGGCGCCTTGTTGTGTGCCCTGGGGAGTGCCGGGCAGGTACGACGATCCCCTCCCAGTCTCCGCCGCCATACGGCCATCGCTGCTGCCTGCCTGCAAAGCCGTGCTGACCGCTTCGTCGGCTGCCCTCAGCAGAGTGGAGATGCGCTCTGCGACCGGCTCGGGGTCCTGCGGCACATCACACCGACCGCGGTAGATGATCTGGTGGCCAGAGCCGCGGGGCCGATGGAACTCGACGGTGAGGGCAATTGAGCCGTCAGCAACCACCAAGCTGCGGTAGAGGGCAGCACCACGGTCGCTGAGGGGCGCCACCCAGGTGATCCAGTCGGGAGGCTCCTCGGGCGAAGGGCGCCCAATCTCCCACCAGACAGGATCGGGAGGTGTCGCAGCCTGGAGCGGGGGTGAGGACAAAGCCAGACCTCCGGTTTATGTGTAACCTGATCTTAACGTCAAACCGCCCAGAATGGGACGCCTGCATCCCCGTCAGCCCCTTCTCGACCGATCACGCCTCTGTGGCGGAGCATGGCAGGAGCGGCTGGCCGTCGCTTGGCAGGCAGCAAGGCCTGCGGCAAAGGATTCACTCTTGAGACACTTTCCTGTGCGAGTTGGCCGCCACCGCTCGCGCCACCCATATCACTGAGGTGTCTGCCCGCGGAGCAATCCGCGATGGCCAAAAATGCCGCCGCCACATGGAGTAAGAAGCGGTGCTGAGCGAGGAAGCTTTCGACTTTGAGAGGTGCTTCGGCGTGCCCGCCGGCCATACCCTTCGCCGATCTGATCTCCCATCTGTGGCCGGAGCACGGCTGGTCCTCCGGCGATGGGAGCATGAGGAGTACGACGGGGACGGCAATCTGGTCGCCGTTTACGAGAGTTGGGCGCGCGACCGTAACAGCTTCGGCTTCGTGAAGTATTCGCCCTTTGGCTGGGTGCTCAGCATCTCCGGCCAGTCGCCGCGCTTGCCGCCTCCCAAGACGCGAGCCCGGCTGGGCAAAGCAGCATAACCTCAGGCCGGGTCGGGCGGGTCGCCTCGCCCTCACCACCGCAGCGGGCGGCCGGTGGGGAGTACCCGTTCCTTCCCCGCGGCTGCCTGCATTTAATCTTGCTGATCCCACCGGCTGTCCCATCGTTGCTACTTGGTCGGCCCTGAATAACCCCGTTAGGCCGCACGGGCTGTAACTGGGAGATGGTC
>NZ_JCACHU010000142.1:0-23942 GCF_059504005.1 Belnapia sp.
CCGCTCCCGCTTGCCAACATCATTGCGGTCCGTGATTCAGCAACAGCCTCCCGAGGCCCTTCATTGCGCGATCCTATCCACGCGACAACTGCTGTGATGGGGTGGACGGCCCCTGAGCGGCATCAATGTGCCAAACTCGGGTTGTTGAGGACACCGAGCGAGAGGAGCCGTCCGCCGTGAAGACTAGCGCAACAGCCGTCCCGACCACCATCGGCCTCGACATTGCCAAGAACTTTTTCCAGGTTCACGGGGTCGATGCCGCCGGCCAAGTCGTACTGCGCCGCAAGCTCAGCCGCGGAGATGTGCTCCCGTTTTTCAAGGGGCAGCCCAAGGTGCTGGTGGGCATCGAGGCGTGCGGCACGGGACACTACTGGGCTCGTGAGATCACCGCCCTTGGTCATGAGGTGAAGCTGCTACCGCCCACTTACGTCAAGCCGTACGTCAAGCGCGGCAAAACCGACGCCGCTGACGCCGAGGCGATTTGCGAAGCAGTCACCCGCCCCAACATGCATTTTGTGCCGATCAAGACGCCCGAACAGCAGGCGGCCATGATGATGCACCGCTCGCGCGAGCTGCTGGTTGGCCAAAGAACGGCTGTGGTGAACGCGCTCCGGGGTCACCTGGCCGAGTTGGGCATCGTCGCTACCAAAGGGATCCGCCGCGTCGCCGATCTCCTGGCAGAGCTGGTCGGCGCAGATGACACCAGGATGCCGCCGCTCGCTAAGGCATCACTCAACTGCCTCGCTGCCCAGCTCGAGGCAGTAGAGCTGCAGATCGACAGACTCGAGGTGCTGATTCTGGAGTGGCACAAAGGCAATGAGGCCAGCCGGCGCCTGGCCAAGATCCCCGGCGTTGGGCCGATCACGGCCTCGGCCGTCGTTGCGACGATCGGCGACGCCTCGAACTTCGCCTCCGCCCGGCACCTATCGGCGGCATGGGGGTTGACGCCGAAGCAGAACAGCAGTGGCGGCAAGGCCAAGCAAGGCGGCATCTCCAAAGCCGGTAACGCCTACCTGCGACGCCTGCTGTTCACCGGCGCCATTGCGGTGATCCGTAGCAAGAGGGCGCAGGAAGCCGAGAGCTGGCTGGGGAGGCTGCCTGAGCGCCGGCCAGCCAAGGTTGCGGCCATCGCCATAGCGAACAAGACCACCAGGGTGATCTGGGCCATGCTGCGTAGCGGCGAGGCGTATCGGGCCCCCAAGACCGCAGCAGCCGTGCCCGTTGCCGCGTAGGGCAGAGGTGAGAGCTTCCCCATCGGAGCTGCCGCGGCCGATGGGGGCGTGAGGGCGAAGTGGCGTGATGACAACACCGGTCGATCCCGGAACCCTGCCAAACCCGTCTGTGTCAGAGCGTCACCGAACGCGATGCTGTGATTGGGAGCAGGGTCGCGGATTCCATCAGGGCCCGCGGTCATGCGTACCGCACTTCGAGGCCGAACACATGACCGCACCCGACCGCGGCGCCACCACACCAAAAAGCCCTTGCACCAACGGGGCCGTCCACACATGACACGGGGGTCCGGCGAGCGTCAATGCAGGCTACCGACTGCCAAGCCTCGCTTCCAACAATGCTAAGCGCTCCTCGAGGCGAGCCACATCCCCTCGAACTTCGCGGACTCGTTCCTCCAGAACCGGTCCTAGTCGTGCGGCAACTTCGGTGGACATCTGTTCCCGCGCCATAGGTGTGAGGGGCTGCCCTTCCATCCGCGCAATTGCCCCATTCACCGCTTTCATGACGTCCGCTCCGAGGGCTGCCACCGCCGCGTCATGCCGCGCGTCTGCATTCCGCAGCAGGTCTATAGCGATGTCGCGCTGCACCAATTGCGCCGTCACCTCCACAGCGGTGAAGACAGTGAACGAACTGTCCGGCGTGGGCTGAGTCCCTCTAAATGGAAAGCAGTTCTCCAGCCTGCAGTCATAAGGTGTAGGCGCAACAACGTTGCCCGACACAGCGGTGCGCCCTGAGGCGTAAACCGGCAGTTCCGTGCTTTGCCAGCGGGCTACCCTTTCTTCGGCAGATGCCAAGCCGGTCGCGATGATGAGAATGGCCAAGCCGAACACCGTCGGCCTCAGGCGTCCAAGCGGCATGAGAAAGCCTCTCTTTGAATCCCCGCTTTCCGAGGGACCAATCTTCTCCACATCGGGGCATCGGGCTGAGTGAGCCTGCGATCATCGTCGCTCAGTCGAGCGGCCACGTGACCTGGCCTCAAGTTCGGCAATGCGGACTTCTATACGTGCAAGTTCGCTACGCACCGCGGTCGCAACTCGAGCTTCAACATCGCTGTTCAGTCTTGCAGAGATCTCCTGAGCCAAGTGGGCCTGCGCTTCGGGTGTAAGCCGCCCCCCTTCCAAGCTGACCAATCGGCCTTCGGTTCTGTTGCGTCCTTGCGGGGCCGGCCTGGACAGCTACAAACCGGGACATGGCGAGACGGCGGCGAGTGGCCTCGGTGAGACCGGATCAATCCTTCAAGGGGCGGCAGTTCACCGCCGAGGTGATCCTCTGGGCGGTCCGCTGGTACCTCATGTTCCCGGTGAGCTACCGCGACCTCGAACTGATGCTGGCTGATCGCGGCGTCGAGGTAGCGCATACCACGGTGTTCCGTTGGGTGCAGACCTACGCGCCGGAGATCGAGAAGCGCATTCGGCCGCACCTGCGCCTGAGCAACGGCTCATGGAGAGTCGATGAGACCTACGTGCGGGTGAAGGGGCGTTGGACCTATCTGTACCGGGCGGCCGACAGCCGCGGCCAGACGATTGATTTCCTGCTCTCGGCCAAGCGCGACGCCGAGGATGCAAAGCGCTTCTTGCGCAAGGCGTTGGGGCAGCCGCACACTGTGAACCCGCGCACCATCACCGTGGACAAGAACCCAGCTTACCCATGCGCCACGGCGGAGATGAAAGCGGACGACGAGCTATGGCGCATTGCTCGGCTACGACAATGCAAGTACCTCAATAACATCGTGGAACAAGATCATCGGGGCGTGAAGGGCCGCATACGATGTATGCGCGGTTTCAAGAGCAGCGGCTCTGCCGAGCGCTTCTGTCGAAGCTATGACGAGCTCCGGAACTTCCTCCGCTTGAGCAGCCGCCACAACCAATCTTTCCCGGCCAACCGCCGCCGCCTGCTTCACCTCCGTCATGCCACAACTGCGCTCGTTATTCTCGGAACGGCGTAACCGGAATCCGGCGATCACCTCTCGTCGTCAAGTTTGGCGCGAGCGCTGACAGAATCCGCGGGGTGAACCAGCATGGTGTCGTGCTCGACATCTTCGTCCAAGATCGCCGCAATGCCACGGCTGCCAAACGCTTCTTCAAACGCCTGCTGGTGGGCCTCAAGTACAAGCCCCGAGAGATCGTTACGGATGGGCTCCGCAGCTACGGCGTGGCGCAACGCGAGGTCCTGCCCGGTGTGCGGCATCGGACTAGCCGCTACCTGAACAATCGTGCTGAGAACTCCCACAGACCGACGCGACATCGAAAACGACAGATGCAGCGGTTCAAGTCACCAGAACAGGCCCAGCGGTTCCTCTCAGCACACGCGATGATCTACGGCCACTTCCGCCCACGTCGGCACCTGATGACCGCTAATCAATACCGTCGTTCGCGCGACAAGGCCTTCCGGATCTGGCAGCAGGAGACGTGTGCCCAGATGGCGGCGTGAGGTCGCGCAAGCTCCGTCTTGCGGTCAAACTCGTCTTGCCATCAACCAACGTGACAATCCCCAAGCTAAGCCCCCGTCCACCCAAACCGGGGGGGATCACTGATACAGTCCTCGGTTGGCATGGCCGCAAGCCAACCGAAGTCCAGGTATTCCACCCAAACTGGGCAAGCACGGCCAAAGCCGCACCCGCTCAATCCACTCTCAGCCAATCCAGAGCGAGCCACCGTGCTCCGTTGGGGCCGGCAGCCCAGCGCGGGCCATGCCGGTCCAAGTCACGCTGACGTCGTAGGTGCCATCGTTGTTCAAATCGGCATGCATGGTGGCGCCCTCCCAACCGGCAGCTCCAGCTTGGTCGACCCACACCGCACGGCTTACGCCTGCGACCCAGCCATTGATCACCAGCTTGTCGCCTGCGGTCCAATCGCCGATCGTGCTCCAGCTGGGCTGGCCCGGGGTGGCCGTGATGACGAATTCATCACGGCCACCTCCACCCAGCAGGAATCCGGATCCGGTCCCGCTGTCGATGACATCGTCTCCTGCACTACCATTCGCCGCATCGTCTCCGCCACGGAGGTCGAGGAAATCGTTGGTGTCGCCACCGCCGATCGCCTCGCCGTCCTCATGCCCGACCGCCTGATACTGCAAGCCTGCTCGGTCGCCCGTGTACAAGTCGAGCATCTCCTGATCGACCACCCCGTTGTGCACCGAGCCCGACAGCGGCTGGAGCACCACGGACGCCAGCAGGGCCTTGAGGTCCACCGATGCCTTGTCTGCGAAGGTGATCAGTTCGATGGACGAGAGCTTATCCTTGCCCTCCGGCCCGTCGACATACACCGTCCCGTCGCTCCCCAAGGCGAAGCGGTAGCTCGCCACGGAACCGGCATAGGACATCGTGTCGATGCCCGGGCCGCCATCGATCCGGTCCGCCCCGGGTCCGCCGATGATCAGGTCGGACCCGTTGCTGCCGACGAGCGCACCACCCGTTGCTCCCGCCTGGAGATGCTGCGGCAGCAGATCCACGGCGAATGTCACCGCAGTGCTGTTGACCCCGTCGGACAGCACGAAGGCGACATCCTCATGCCCCTGGTCGAGCGAGCGCGCAGCAAAGCTGAGCTTGCCCGCATCGACGTCGGACTGGAGGAAGGTGTCGCCCTGGGCCAGCGCATGGCCGTCCAGGAGGAACTCGCCAAGGGTGGACGCAGCGGCGAGCTTGAAGACGAGATGGCCATGATCGGCTCGGCTGTCCCTCGCCGCGAGGAGATCGGCTCTGATCCTGACAGCCTCCCCGCCCTGCACCAGCGCCACGCCCTTGTTGACGGTGAGGCTTGGGGCTGCGGTGTCGAGGATGAGGGTGATCGGCTCTGCCTGGCCGGCATTGCCGCCCCTGTCCGTCTCGGACGCGGTGATGATATGAGGCCCGTCGCCCGACAGCATCGCTTCGAGCCGCCAGGTGCCCGTAGCAGCAACCAAGGCCGCGCCCAGCATCGTCGAGCCATCCCGCACCGTGACCGGGCGACCCGCCTCCCCTGTTCCCATGAGGATTTGATGGGGGTCGCCGATGAGCCCACTCGCCGTGGTGAAGGCGATGGCCGGCGGAACCGTATCCACCCCCAAGCCAAGGGCTTTCGCCGCCCCCGCCAAGCTGACCGGATTCCCGGCGCCATCGGTGACGTCCCCGCCCTGCAGCCGCAAGCCAGTGACCGAGAGGGCGGCGGTATCCGCCCCGGGCGCAACCACGTAGGTAAAGCTCAGGGTGCGGTGGTCGGTACCCAGCACATCCGTGGAAAGGACCACGCCGTTGGACAGCAGCAGCTCCACCGTGGTCCCTGAGGGCAGGGTGACGTCCTCGCTGAGGGTGACCGCGACGACGGCCTTGTCCCCGGCATTCAGGATGTTGGCGACAGCCCCGACGGTAGAATCCAGGCGGACCACCGACACCGTGGGCGTAACCGTATCGACGCTCCAGCTGTAGGAAGTCGGCGTCGGGTCGGCATTCCCTGCAGTGTCGACCGCCCGGATGGCGATGTCGTGCGGCCCATCGGCGAGGCCGTCCAGCCGAGCGACCCCGTCCACAACGGCCAGGGGCAACCAAGCCGCCGCTCCATCCAGCTTGAACTGGTAGGTCAGGCCCGGCTCTTCTGGCGGCAGCTGGAACACGGCCGTCGCCGACTTCGCCATGATCGCCGGCGCCGCCACCAGGGCGCCCGTGTCAGGCGCAATGGTGTCGACCGCGATCACCTGGCCTGCGGTGAACCCAGCCGCCAGGGGATGGCCCTGCCGGTCCGCGATCGCGGTCCCGGAGGTCACCAGCTCGAGATGGATCTGGCCATCCCCGGCCAACCCCGTCACGGGGACATCCCAGAGGGACCCGCCTTCCCGGGTGACCGGCGTGCCGATGACGCCGGAGACGCCGGTCCCGACCAGGGCGAAGTCGGTCGCCGCGACACCCACGGCTGGTGCGGTGAAGGTCACGGTGAACAGCTGCTGTGCGGCATTGGCTGCGGCAGGCGCCGCCTCGATGGAGGTCACCGCCAGCGGCACCCCCGGCAGGACGAAGGTCACGCCCGTTTGGGGGTGGTTGCCAGGCTGGTCGACAACCGCCGCCCCCGAGAGGGTCAACGTGTCGCCCACCGACAGCGACGCCCCCGAGCCGAGGGTGAGGATGAAGGCATTGCTCATCGCAACCCCGTCCACGACGGGGCGGAGGGATGCGCCAATACCCAGGTTCCCGGTCGAGGGCACCGACAGGTCCGCCAGGTCGAGCCCCGCCGTCGCCACCGGCTCACTGAGGGTCAGGCGGAGGGTGTCCCCCTCGCCATACATGCCGGTCCGGTCCAACCCATGCTGCACGACTGGGTCGACCAGGGCGGTTGTCGGCGCCCGGTGATCCAGCAGGTAGGACGACTGCCCCTGGTCCTGGGGAATGTCGGCCCGCAGAGGATTGCCTGCGGCGTCGCTCGCGCCGCCCGTCGCCACCAGCGCCAGGGAAACGCGGCCATCGACGGTCGCCACGTCACCGCCCGAGATCTGCACGTCATAGCCGTAGGGGACAGCCGCGGCCGCCTTCACGGAAATCACGCCGGTTGCGCCCTGGACCGCGAAGTCGTCTCCGCTCAGCCCGATGACAGCCTCGTCGAAGACAACCCGGAAGGTCAGGCTCGAGGCGTTGGTGACCTCGTCAGCACCTGCGGCACGCTCGATCGACACCACATGCGGGCTTGTCGCGTCCCGAAGATAGGCCATGCTCGCCGGCATCGCAGCCACCGGGTTTCCGGCGAGGTCATGGATTGGCGAGCTTACCGGATTGGCCTCGAGGCGGAACTCACCATCGCCCGCCAACCCGGACACACGGACAACGTAGTGGCTGGCATCCGTTGCCGTAACCGACGTGATGGACCCCGAGCCGCCTGCCGGCCGCACGAGGACGAAGCTGCCGGCATCGACCCCATCGACCGCCTCGGAGAAGGTCACCAGGAAGTCGACATTGGCATCGTGCCCGATTGCGGACCCCGAGGGACCGGCCGAGAGGACCTCCGGCCGCACCACATCCCGCATGAAGCTGGTGATGGTGGGCGTCCCGACGGTCAGCGGGTTTCCATGCGTGTCGACGATGCCGCTGCCGCTGGCCAAGGCGGCAACGCTGAAAGCGCCACTCCCCGTGAACCCGCTGGCTGTCACCAGGAACTGCGTCGCGCTGACCTGGGAAATGCCGGTGATCGAGCCAGTACCACCCGTCGGTGCCTGCAGTTCGAAGGACGCCGCGGTGACGCCGGCCACTGCCTCGGTGAAAGCGACGACAAACTGCGCGCTGTCGGCGTTGCCTGCCGGATTCCCCGAGAGCGTGACGGAGGTGACCTGCGGTCCGACGGCATCGAGCAGGACAGGCGTCCCCGCCAGGCTCCCGGTCACCGCATTCCCTGCAAGGTCGGTGATGCCACCGCCACCGGGCTTCAGGTCCAGGTGGTACGCACCCTCGGCCGTCATATGGCTGACGGACACGCGGTAGCCATCGACACCCCAGGCGCTCACCTGATCGATCGTGCCCGAGACCCCATCGGGGCTGACGAGGGTGAAGCTGCTGATTGCCCCGCCGGTGACCGCCTCGGAGAACTTCACGTAGAAATCGGCCGAAGTCGCCTGCGGCGTCGTCCCGGCCGCCACTACGGAACTGACGAGAGTCGGCGCGGTCCCATCGCGAAGGTAGGCGGAGCTGGTGGGCATCGTTGCGATCGGGTTCGAGAACTGGTCGGTGATGCCGCCACCGCCCGCGGCGACCGCAAGCTTGAACTCGCCGTCACCCTGCAGGTCGGCCACATGGACGATGTAGTGCGAGCTGTCGACGGCGGTGACCAAATCGATCCGGCCCGAACCACCCGTTGGAAGCACCAGCCGGAAGGCGCCAGCGGCGACGCCCGTGACAGCCTCCGAGAAGTCGATCTTGAAATCGGCCGTGGTCGCATGCCCCCTGGCTGGACCGTTGGGGACGAATTGGACCACCCCGGGGCCGGTCTGATCGAGGGTGTAGGCGCCGCCGGCATAGCCGGAGATCCTCGCATTCCCCGCGAGGTCGGCGACTCCGCCACCGTTCGAGGCCAGGTTCACATGGTAGACGCCATCGCCCGACAGGCCCGCGGTGCGGACGACATAATGCCGGGCATCGGTTTGCGTGACCGAGGTGATGCTTCCCGCAGCCCCTGTCGGCTTGTCGAGGACGAAGCTGTTGGCGGTGACGCCCGTCACGTCCTCGGTGAAGGTCACGTCAAAGGTCGGCGCGGAACTGGCCCCAGCGGTCGCTCCATGCGGCGCCAGCAAGGAAACGTCCGGCGGTGTCGTATCGGACGGAAGCCAGGTGCTGGGAGGCGGGCTCGAGTAGCGGCCGACCGTCGCCCACCCCGGATGATCGGTCACATTGTAATCCGTCTGCAGGTACGAGCCCTGCGGAGCCGCGAAGGAACTGTTCCGAACGAGGAAACCGGGGGATGACAGGATCGCCGTGGTACCGGCCGGATCCCCAAGGGTGTCGTAGGTCTGGCCACCCTTGACGATCGCCAGGCCGACCGTCCTGACGTTGAGGGAAGCCGCGGTCCCTGTCCCGCCAAACTCCCGCTCATCGTTGTAATAATACAACGAAGTAACATCGAACAGGTCATAGAATTCCGGATCTATGACGAGATAGTTGACACGCGGCAGGATCGCCTGGATCGGCGCCGTGTAATTCGATGCGGTATGCGTATCCGGATTATAAAGGTAGACGACGAGGCTGTAGCCTGATGCTGAGTTCGCCGGGTCCGGATTGACGATATTGAGGATGACCTGATCCGGGCTATTGAACGAGTATTCAGCAAAAAACGGGGTCGATGGAACCGGCATAGGAGATCCTGAAGAGCGGAGGACGTGACTCCCGCTCTCTAGGCGCAATCGGTGACCAGAAAGTGAGTGTGAAACCGCAACGTATCGGGCGAGCCTCGCCCAGGCCTGCGAGACGATGCTGCTGTCGCACTCGGCCCGTCTCGACCAATAGGGCGTCGGTGCCCGGATTTGCGTGAGCGTGCACTACGGCACCGTCAACCTGTCGCCATTGAACCGCCAGAGAACGTAGGCCGAAGGCAACTTGGGTGCGGATAGCAAGCTTCTACTGCAACCCCGCCGATCTCGGCCCACGCCTCAAACTCACGCGCCCTTGCGGCTCGACATTCACTGGCGCTGACGTGGTCGCGGCAAGAATGGAACAGGCTGGTGCTCCGGTCGTAGGCGCAAAGGAAGCGCTGTGCCCGCCGTGCTGACTTGAATCGTTCCATCTGCCGCTGTCGTCTCCGCATCGGCTGGCGTGAATTCAAAGCCCGATTGCTAAGCCGTTTGTGCCGGCGGTGCTCGACATCGGGAGTCACCTCGCGTGTGGATGCCTCGTAACTTGGGAGCTTGTCGGTGATCATTGTCAGCTCGAACTTCCTGAGCGGCACAGCGGATTTCGACGTCTTCTTGCTCGACAGGTGCAACGGGGAGACGACCTGGGCCGCTATTACCGACTGGCAGCCAGGCGAGCAGTTCTCGATCCGGGGTTGGCACCCAGGGGTGAGTCGGACGCATCGGGCCGATTTCGACGAGGCCGGGGGTACAAGGGCGCCACGCTCCACGCCGACCGAACAGGACGCACTGCTCCGGTTCGCCTGACGGTCAGGACAAGGGCAAGCACAGGATCCTGGCCGGCCGGGATCAATCACCGGGGCGACGAGCCACTGCCGGCCGGCAAGCGGTCAGGGGGCGCGCCCGCGTAGGCTCCGCCGGAGATCGGCCAGAACCGGACCGAGCGCCTCCGGCGCCGTGGCTGCCAGCACAGACTGCCAGGCCGCCACACCGGGAACCCGTGTTGGATTGTGCCGCAGCAGCTCGCGCTTGATGAAAGGGAACTCCGCTTCGACCAAGACGCACCAGAGATCGCTGGTCGGGTTCATTGCCACACGACGGGCAGCGGCCTGGACCAGCCGCAAAGCCTCCGCCGCCGCGACCGCGTCGAAGGGGTCGCAGCCGGCGTCCAACTCCGGCGGGAAGGTGGCGAGGCGCCGGCGCGCATCGAGGACCAGCTCGTCATAAGGCCAGACTGCCGCGCAGCGCAGCCCGGCATCGAGCAAGCGCTGCGTCAGCCCCACCTCATACTGCCGCACCACCCACCATTTGGACTGTACGTCGCGCACCTCGTCCCAGAAGGCGGCGAAGGCGGCGCTGGCGAGCGCCCTCGGGCCGAAGCCGAGGAGGTAGCTCTGCAGGTGATAGGCATGCTGCCAGCTCTCCGTCGGGCTCCAGGCGTCGACGGTAGCGAAATCCATGCGCGCCAGCATCGCGCCGAGGGGTTTGAAGGGCCCGTACACGCTGTCATTGGCCAGCAGGAGGCATTCGGTTCCCGCACCAAAGGGGCCGATCCGGCGCAGCGCATCCCGCCAGGCACCGAAGTCGTAGCCGATATTGCGCCGGATCAAGACCCGCGCGGCATGCCCGATCGCCCAGGCCAAGTCGGCCGCGGCGAGCCGACCGGAATTGCTCACCAGAACGACGGAGAAGCCCTCGGCCCGGAACGCCTCGACATAAAGGCGAACATGTTGGCGGAATTCACCGAGCGGGTCATAGTGGCAGAAGATCACGGTACGCGTACCGAGGTCGGGCCGGGTACCAGGCAGGTCGAGCAGCACCTGGTCCCGGCTGCCTGCGGCCCAGGCCAGCCCAGCTGCTGCATAGCCATGCGGCGCCAGCCAGGCCTGCTGGCTGAGTCGGCCGAGCAAGGCTGCGGCGTTGATGATCCGACGGAGTCTCACCGCGGGTTACCAACCCTGCCTGCATGGTGGGGTGGCGGCGGAGGTGCGCCGGGCAACGTGGCCAGGCGCGCCACCGAATGCTCCAGCTCCCGCAAGGCCGTCCTCGCACCGAGCTTCCGCAGGGCCAGAATTTCCGCATCCAGCAACGGCCAGAACAGGCCGAGTGCCGAGCCCGTCGCGCCCGCGGCGAGGCCGGCCTCGACCGCCGCCCGCCCGGCCCTTAGGAAGGGCAGTGCCGCGGCGGGATCGCCCCCCCTCCGCTGCAGCTCCAGCGTCGCACGGCAATAGAGCGCGTCGAGTTCGTCATCCGTGAGCAGCGCACCGGCCCGGGCGCGTGCCATCGGCGGCTCCGCCACCCCGGACAAGCTGGCGGCGGCGGCCAAGTGGCCGCCATTGACGAGGCCGACCAGACAGCGGCGGAGCACCGCCTCACGGCGTCGCGTGCCAACTTCCCCTGGCGCCGCTGGAAGGGCGGCGAGCCGGGTCTCGAGCGACGGGTCGCCTAGGCCGGCCAAGACGATTGCGGCCTCCCCCCGGGCGGTCCAGCCGACATCCTCTGCATCCCCATCATCACTGC
Organism: Belnapia sp.; assembly: GCF_059504005.1. Classification (NCBI taxonomy): domain Bacteria; kingdom Pseudomonadati; phylum Pseudomonadota; class Alphaproteobacteria; order Acetobacterales; family Roseomonadaceae; genus Belnapia; species Belnapia sp. The sequence continues at coordinate 11,545 of NZ_JCACHU010000142.1, forward strand.
CGAGTTGCGCGAGGGCGGCGCGCAGCCGGTCGCTTGCGGCCGCGGCGGCGTCGAGCAGCGGCAGCACGACCGGCCCATTCGCCCCAAGATGTAGCCGGTGCCAGGCGCGATGGAGCAGAAGCCCGCCAAGGCAGAGCGGCTCCGCGGCAGCCAGGGCTTCGAGAGTAATGGATGGCTGGGGCGGCTTGCGGGAGGCGGCTGCCTCCGGCGGGAAGCCATAGCGGTCGGTGCAGGCGGCGGCGAGTTCGCCGTACAAGCTCTGGGCCATGTCCAGATCCTGCGCTACGACCGCCTCGCGGTAGGCGCGGACGGCAAAGCCGAGCCAGAGATCGGAGCCAAGCGACGCTCCGCGCGCTGCCTCGGCCAAGTAGCGCCGGTAGCGGGACCGGTCTATCTCCGTGCCAGCCGTCCAACGCGGCGCACCGGTTGCAGCGCGGGCGAACAGTGAGGCGCCGACCTTCTGCACCTCGACCGTTCCGAAGCCCGCCTCCCGCAATACCGCCTCCAGGCTGCGCGCGGATTGCAGGACTAGGTGGTAGCCGGGCGAGAGCAGCGGGACGAGCAGCCCGGGCGGAGTCTGCGGCACCGCTGCCTCGGCGGCCGGGGTGGTCAGCAGCAGCACGCCACCGGGCGCGAGGGCGGCACGCAGAATGCGGGCGAAGGCGTGCGGGTCAGGCACGTGCTCGATGACCTCGGAGACCATGACGACGTCGTGGTCGTCGTCGGCGTCCTCCAGCCGCAGGTAGCGCCCCTCAATGGGCAGGCCGAGCGCCTCGCGCCCCGCCGCTGCGAAGGGCGAGGGGTCGAGGCCTCGCCCGGTCCACCCCAGGCCGCGGATGGCAAAGTCGAGCGTCAAGCCGAAGCCGCACCCGACCTCAAGGTAGCGGGCACCCGCTGGCAGGTCGAGCGTGCCAAGATGGATCGCGGCGCCGCCAGGATTGGCGCCTTGCTGCAGGTAGAATGCAAGGGACGCTCCTGCGGCCGGGCTCTCGGCGGCGTAGTCGGCGGGGGTCAGCGGGTCGAAGAAGCGGCAGCCGCAACCATCGCAGTCCAGCAGCGTCGTCACCAACCCCGAGGCGGCGGGCAGGGCGACGCGCAGAATCCCACGCTTTGTGCCGGCGCTGCCGCAATTGGGGCACGACCGCACCACGGCCGCCTCCTTGAGCCAAACAATGCTGGAGGGGCCCGACGGCCAAGTGCCAGTGCTGGGTGAAACGGGGGACTGTCCGAGGTCGCTGCGCATCCTCCTCTCCCCGTGCCAGAACTTCCGCCGGACCGCCAGACGGCAGGCAGCCGCAGACGCGGAAGCCGATGGGACGACGGGCCGGACGTTGCAATATCAGCAACTTCAGTGAGGGGGCGCCCCGGCTCGGCCTCAGGAGGAAGACCACTGACGTGGCGCCGAACTCCTCACAGGAATCAACGAAGCTCTGCTCCGGTCGCTAGGTCGCCTGCCATGACGTGGGTGGATTCAAGTGGTCGTCGCAACACCATGATTGAGGAGGTTGCGGTGAGTGGGCGACGACGGTCGGATCGGGCACTCCGTCCTGTGTTGAAGCGGTCACCTGGCCGCCCGGGGGTGGCCCAGCGCGAAAGCCGACGACGGTTCTGGGCGGCCATTGCAGCGGGTGTGTCGAGCGAGGAGGCAGCGAGCAGCGCCGGCGTATCGCCTCCGGTAGGCTACCGCTGGTTCCGGGAGGCGGGCGGCATGCCACCGAAGATACTTGCGCCATCGTCGAAGCTAAAATCGGAGCGGTACCTGCTGTTTGCGGAGCGCGAGGAGATCGCGTTGCTGCGGGCACAGGGCTGCGGGGTGCGGGAGACAGCCCGACGATTGGGCCGGGACGCGTCGACCATCTCGCGTGAGTTGCGGCGCAATGCGGCGACGCGCAGCGGCAATCTGGAGTACCGGGCCACAACGGCCCAGTGGCATGCTGAGCGAGCGGCGCGTCGGCCCAAGCCGGCGAAGCTGGCGGTGAACACGGTCTTGCGGAAGTATGTGCAGGACCGGTTGGCTGGGGAGATTGCTGGCCCTGGCGGAACCTCGGCTCGCGGGCCTGTTGTTTCTTGGAAAAGCCGGCGCCATGGGCGGCAGCACCGTCGCTGGGGCAAGGCCTGGAGCCCTGAGCAGATTGCCAAGCGGTTGCGGCTAGACTTTCCTGGTGACGAGACGATGCGCATCAGCCACGAGGCGATCTACCAAGCGCTGTACGTGCAAGGACGCGGCGCGCTGCGGCGGGAACTAACCGCTTGCCTGCGAACGGGACGGGCGCTGCGGATGCCACGGGCGCGCAGCCGCGGTCGGGGCAAGTCGCATGTCACGCCACTTTGTTGCATCGGTCGCCGGCCTGGATGGCTTCGGGTAGGGTGAAGCTGGGGCCCGTCCCCTCCAACCTGAAGGGCCCCACTTGCCATTCAAGACGAACGCCGATCGCCGGCACCACATCCCCAAGCAGCGCCACAAGGTGACGAACTGGGCGGCGTATGATGCCGGCCTGCGCGCCCGCGGCAGTCTGACCGTGTGGTTCTCCGAGGCGGCGGTCGAGGGCTGGCGCGCCGAAGCGCGCAGCGGTCGGGGCGGCCAGCCGAAGTAATCGGCCCTGGCGATCGCAACCGCCTTGACGCTGCGGGCCGTGTTCCGCCTAGCGTTGCGCCAAACTGAGGGCCTGATCGGCTCCATCTTGCAGTTGCTCGGCCTCGATCTCGCGGTGCCGGACCATTCGACCCTGAGCCGCCGGGCCGAGGCGCTGGAAGTGGCGCGGCCGCGTTGCGGCGGCGAGCCAGTGCACCTGTTGGTGGACAGCACCGGGCTGCGGCTGTGCGGGCCCGGCGGCTGGCTGGAGGAGAAGCACGGCACCAAGCGGCGCCGGGCTTGGCGGGTGCTCCACCTCGCCACCGACGCCGATACCGGCGAAATCGTCGCCTCAGTGCTGACCGACCGGGATGCCGACGATGGCTCCCAGGTCGGTCCCTTGCTCGACAAGGTGGATGGGCCGGTGGCAGCCTTGACCGGCGACGGCGCCTACGACCGCGACGATGTCTATGCCCAGGTCGGGGCACGGCATCCCGAGGCGGCCGTCATCGTGCCGCCGCGCGCCAACGCAGTGCCGAGTGCAGCCGCGGAGACTGCACCGACGCGGCGCGATGCGCATCTGCGATGTATTGCCCAGCGCGGCAGGATGGGCTGGCAGCGGGCGTCGGGTTACGGCTGGCGCGCCTTGGTGGAGTCTGACATCTCGCGCTGGAAGCGGGTCGTCGGCGAAGGGCTGCGCTTTCAGACAGACGGGCGCCAAGCGACCGAAGTGGCGATCGCGGGGAACATGCTGAACCGAATGCTGGACCTCGGACGCCCGGAGTACGTCCGGACCGCATGACCTGGAATCGAGTGGAGCTCAATGTGCCTAATCCGCCGACCCATGCAACAGAGTTGCAATCCGCGCCTAACCACCCGCCTGATACGCACGCATCAACGAGTGCTCGGCTGCCAGATATTTTTGGCTCGCAAAGCATTAAGCGTGACGGCCAGCGACGACGACGCCATGACTAGCGCGGCGAAGAGGGGAATGACATGGCCGGTCACGGCCATTGGCACGGCGACGGCGTTGTAGCCCAGTGAAAAGGCAATGTTCTGCCGCATCAGGCGCTGCGCCCGACGCGCTGCCGCGATCGCCACCGGCAGCGCATCCAGCCGCCCAGGATTGACGATAAGATCGGCGGCCCGCTGGGCGATGTCTGCTCCTTCGCCAAGGCAGACCGACACATGGGCGGTCGCCAGCGCCGCGGCGTCGTTGATGCCGTCCCCAACCATCATGGGACGGCGGCCTGCGGCTTTCAGGGCCCCCAGGCGGACGGCCTTGTCCTCGGGCGTGGCCGCTGCGGTCGAGTGCGCAATTCCCGCCTGCCGCGCGACCTCCGAGACCACGCCGGGCGCATCACCGGACAGCACCTCCACTGCAAGTCCGAGCGCGCGCAACCTCTGCACGGCCTCGGGTGCATCCGAGCGCATTTGGTCGTGAAAGCGGAAGATGACGGGCTGCCGCCCCGCCTGCCTGAAGCAAAGCGCCGTCGCGCCCCCCTGCGCGGGAACACCGACAAAGGCGGCGCTGCCGAGCAGGTCGCCCTCGGCCTCCAGTCCCTGACCAGGCATCTCACAGACGCTCGGGCGTGCTGGTGCGTCAGGGCAGGCGGCGGCCAGGGCCTGGGCCAACGGGTGGCGACTGGCGCGCGCGAGGCCCGCGGCGGCCCGCAGCTGCTCCTCGGCCCAATCCCCCGGCACCAGGCTAGGGCGCCCGGCTGTCAGCGTGCCGGTTTTGTCCAGCACAGCGTAGTCGGCTGAGGCAAGGCGCTCGAGTGCGCTACCGTTCGAGACCAGCACGCCCCGGTGGAAGAGGGCACCGACTGCGACCGACTGCACCGTGGGCACGGCCAGCGCTAGACCGCATGGGCAGGTGATAATGAGAACAGTGACCGCTGTGACTAGGGCGGACTGCCAGCCCACCCCTATCCATAGCCACCAGCCGAGGAAGGTCAGCGCGGCGAGGCCGTGCACGGAGGGGACGTAGAGGCGCACGGCACGGTCGGCGATCCGAACGAAGCGCCCGCGTGCCTGCTCGCCCTGTTCCAGCAGCCGGGCGGCCGCGGCCAGCGAGCCCTCGCTCGCGGCGCGCGTGACCCGGAAGACAGCGGCGGCCCCGAGATTGACGGCTCCGGCCGCGACAGCGTCACCTGCGGAGGCTTGGCGCGGCAGGCTCTCACCGGTGGTGATGCTGATGTCGAGCAGCGCCTCGCCAGACTCCAGGACGGCATCCAGCCGCAGCCGCTCGCCCATGGCGACCAGAAGGCGGTCGCCCGCCGAGGCCGCACCGACGGAAACCCTTTCCACCACGCCGTCAGGCCCCAGGCGGGAGACGTCGCCCTCTTGGAGCGCCAGGAGCTCCGACACCGCTTGGCGGGCCCGCCGCCGGGCGGCACGATCCAGGAGCCGGCCCGCCAGCAGCAGGGCCAGGAGGGCGGTCGCGCTGTCGAACCAAGTGAAGGGGCCGTTAAGGGCCGCCTCGACCAGCGACATGGCCGTGGTCGCCAAGACGGCGACGGAGACGGCCACGTCCATGTTGAGCCGCCCGGCCCTGAGGCTGCCGAGTGCGCTGCGGTAGATCGGGATGCCCGCGGTGAGGATGACGGGGACCCCGACCAGCGCGGCCAGCCAGTGGAGGGTGCCCCGGGTCGCCTCGCCCATGTCCCACCCGGCCCAGACGCAGACCGAGAGCAGCATCACATTGATGGCGCCGAAGGTGGCGATGCCGAGGGAGCGAACGAGCTCCCTGCCCTCGGCGTCGTCGGCCTCCCGAAGGCAGGCACCCGACCAAGGGACGGCGCGGAAGCCCAGCTGGGCCAGCAGGGAGGCGTAGTCGTTCGCACGCCCGGATTCTCCCCTCCATGTCACGGCTAGGCGCCGGGTCGAGAGGGAGAGGCGGGCCGCCAGCACGTCTGGTTCGGCCGCGAGGCTCTGCTCGATGAGCCAGACGCAAGCGCCGCAGGTGAGGCCGGCGACCATCAGTTCGAGGCAGCACTCGCCATCCCCCAGCACCTGGGCGTGGGCCGCGAAGTCCTCGGACGGGGCGGCAACTGCGGGGCGGAGAGAGCCGTCGGCGATCTCCCGGCGACAATAGAAGGCGTCGAGCCCCAGGCCCGACACCAGGGCGTGCGCGCCCTCGCACCCCGTGCAGCAGAACGGCGTGCCACCGATGGAGGGTGCGCCGCAATGGGCGCAAGGCGCAGAGCTGTCCGCCGCTGCGTGCCAAAGCGCCGCTTGACCAGGTGTCGCAGCCGCGGCCAGGCTCATGGCCTTGCCTCGGCTGGCAGGCTCTGGGTCACCCCTGGTGCGAACCTGGCTCGGCGGTGGCACCGACCAGTTCCGCGTAGGCGTGCCACGTCGCGTGTCCGATCACCGGAACAGCAAGTAGCAAGCCGAAGAAGCCCGCACCGATGCCGATCAGCGTCGCAATGGCGATGAGGAAGGCCCAGAGCGCCATGGTGGCAGGGCTGCTGAGGCAGGCGCGCAGGCTGGTCATAGCCGCAGTCATCGCATCCACAGGCCGGTCCACCAGCATCGGCAGGCTGACGGCACTGACGGCGAAGACCAGCGCTGAGAGGATGCCCCCGATGCCGAAGGAGGCGAGCATGAAGCCGAAGTCGGACAGCGCCGTCCCCAGGAAAGCGTCGAGCGGCGGCGACTCCAAGCCGAAGAAAAGGAACCAGATCATGGTGGCGACGCGGAGCCAGCCATAGAGGAACAGCATCAGCAGCGCCCCCATGAAGCCGATGCCCCAGCGGTTGCGGTTGAAGCCGGTCAACAGCGCTCCCGCACCGGCGGGCTCACCCCGCGCATGGCGGCGACTAACCTCGTAGAGGGGTACCGCGAGGAGCGGCGCGGCCAGCATGAAGCCGGTGATGAGCGGCAGCACGAAGACGGCGCTCTCGATCCGCCACATCGCCAGCACCACGAACCAGCCGATTGCGACGCAGGCCAAACCGACGCAAAGGCCGGGCACGGGGGCGCGCCGGAAGTCCTGCCAGCCCGCTCCAACCCACCGCGCGATCGCCTCGGGCGGTGCCCGCCTGACGGGGATGCCCGCCGCGACGAGTTCGCCTGATGCGCTAACGGGATCGACGGAGGCACCGACGGGCTCGTCCTCGAATCGCCCGGGAGCGGGAACCGGCCCGGTCACGGCAGGAGCCGCGTGATAATGCGGCTGGCCCAGAAGGCGCCGAACAGAGCAAACAACAGGCCGCTGATGGACATGTAATCGTCGGCGGCGCGCGCCGCGAGCACCAGTCCGCCAAGGACCAGCGCAACCACCAAGGCCCCCCAGGCGAAGAGTGAAAAGCCGTAGTCGCCAGCGGCTGTCGAGCGAGCCGAAGCTGTGTCCTTGGCCATTGTTCCTCCTCGGTGCGGATACAAAGCACTGCATCCATGTTGCCGAGTGCGCAAGAACGGTTGTAGGAGAATTGAGACCGTTTGTAACTCGAAGTGGCATCACAGCGTTGTGACACAAGGGGGGCCAGATGAGCGCGACAGGCACGCAGGTCAGAACGTTCCCTGATCGAGAAGCGCCGCCCGATTATGACGACCACGTCGTCCGGTTATTCATTCTAGCTTCAGTCTTCTGGGCCCTGGTCGGCATGGGGATGGGCGTCCTCATTGCTGCGCAGATGGTCTGGCCGCAGTTGAACATCGAGCCCTGGTTCAGTTTCGGCAGGCTGAGGCCGGTGCACACCAGCGGCGTAGTGTTCGCCTTCGGCGGCAACGCCGTCATCGGTACAAGCCTCTACTGCGTCCAGCGCACATGCCGCGCGCGCCTGCCCGGTCGCTTCGCCGCCGAGTTCGTCTTTTGGGGCTACCAGTTCTTCATCGTGCTCGCCGCGCTTGGTTACGTCATGGGCGTGACGCAGAGCCGCGAATACGCCGAGCCTGAGTGGCTGACGGACCTCTGGCTGGCGGTCGTGTGGCTGACCTATCTCGGTCTCTTCGTCGGCACGCTACTGAGACGACGTGAGGCCCACATCTACGTGGCGAACTGGTACTACCTGGCGTTCATTGTCGCTGTGACGGTCCTGCACGTGGTCAACAACCTTGCGGTGCCGCTGGCCTGGAACGAGAGCAACAGCGTTTCGCTCTTCGGCGGCGTTCAGGACGCGATGACGCAGTGGTGGTACGGGCACAACGCGGTGGGCTTCTTCCTCACCGCGGGATTCCTTGGCGTCATGTATTACTACCTGCCGAAGCGGGCCGAGGCGCCGATCTGGTCCTACCGCCTCTCCATCATATCCTTCTGGTCACTGGTCTTCATGTACATGTGGGCCGGACCGCACCACCTGCACTACACGAGCCTGCCGGACTGGGTGCAGACGCTCGGCATGGCTTTCACCATCATGCTCTGGATGCCGTCCTGGGCCTCGGCGCTGAACGGCTTCATGACGGCCTCTGGCCGCTGGGATCGGCTGCGCACGGACCCGGTGCTCCGCTTCATGATCGTGGCCGTCGTCTTCTACGCCGTCGCCACCTTCGAGGGTCCCTTCATGGGCGTGCGCACGGTCAATGGCCTCTCCCACTACACCGAGTGGACGATCAGCCATGTTCATTCCGGCGCGCTCGGCTGGAACGGCTTCATCGTCTTCGGCGCCATCTACTACCTGGTGCCGAAGATTTGGGGGAAGCCAGCCATGCACTCTCGAGCCGCCATCGAGTGGCACTTCTGGCTCGGGCTGGCCGGGATCATGCTCTACGTGACGGCCATGTGGGGCGCTGGCGTCATGCAGGGGCTTATGTGGCGCGCCTACACCTCCCTCGGCTTCCTCAAATACTCCTTCCTCGACACGGTGATCGCGGCGAAGCCCTACTACGCCATGCGCTTCCTTGGCGGGCTGCTCTATCTTGCGGGTGCTGCGGTCATGGCTTGGAATGTCTGGCGCACCGTACGCGAGGAGGCTCCTGCCCCCGCCGCGGTGGCGGCCCCGGCGGAGTGACCTGAGATGGCCACCGACAACAACTCCCCGGCCTTCGCCCGGCTCCACGGGCGCTTCGAGCGTCGCGCCATCCGCTTCGCGCTCGCCATCCTCGGCGTGCTCTCGGTCGGCGGACTCGTCGAGATCGCGCCCCTCTTTGCCCTTGAGGGCACGGTCGAAAGGGTGGCGGGCATGCGGCCCTACACGCCGCTCGAGCTCGCGGGCCGCGGCGTCTACGTCCGCGAGGGCTGCTACGTCTGCCACAGCCAGCAGATCCGTCCCTTCCGCGACGAGGTGGAGCGCTACGGCCCTTACTCGCTGGCCGCAGAGAGCATGTACGATCACCCCTTCCAGTGGGGCTCCAAGCGCACCGGGCCCGACCTTGCGCGCATTGGCAACAAGTACTCCGATGCCTGGCACGTCCGCCACCTGATCAATCCGCGCGACGTCGTGCCCGCCTCTATCATGCCGTCCTACTCCTTCCTGGCCACGACGCCGCTCCCGGCGGACCGGATAGGAAGGCTGATGCGCGCCCACAGCAATGTCGGCGTGCCCTATACCGACGAGCAGTTGGCCAACGCCCGCGCCGATCTCGTGGCCCAGGCGGATCCGGAAGCCGACACCAGCGGCTTCTCGGCACGTTACGCCAAGGCGCAGGCGAGGAACTTCGACGGCCAGCCGGGCGTGACCGAGATGGACGCACTCGTCGCCTACCTTCAGATGCTCGGCACGCTGGCTGAGTTCGACTGGCGTCGGCCCAGCCAGGAGATGCTGCGGTGAGCGGGCTGGGCTTCCCCCAACTGGTGCAGATCGGGGTCCTCCTGCTCTTCGTCGCGGTCTTCGTCGGGCTGCTGATCTCCATGTTCCGGCCCGGAGCCCGCGAGGAGGCACGCCAGGCGGCGAGCATACCCTTCAGCGACGATGGGAAGGACGGACGATGACCCCCCCGCCCGACGAAGGAAATCTTGGGCAGCAGGTTCCTCCCCGGCCCGCGGCCTCAGGCAACACCGCGCCGGAGCGGGATCCGCATTCCCCGCTCCGCAACGCCTTGCCGGAATTCGATGGCATCCGTGAACTCGACAGCAGCCCGCCGAAAATCTGGACCTACATCTACCTCCTGACCTTCCTGGGCGCGATCTGGCTCTGGTTCGCCTACCCGGCCTGGCCCTGGTTCGGCGGCGCAACTCGCGGGTTCCTGGAATGGAGTTCCCGCGGCGAGTTGTCCCGATCCGTCCAGCAGGCTGAGGCGGGCGCACCTGCCATCGCCAAGCGCTTCGCTGTTGCAAGCTGGGACGAAATCAACGCCGACCCGAACCTGCGCGCCTACGGCGCCGCTGCAGGCCGGGGGCTGTTCGGCGAGAACTGTGCGCCGTGCCATGGGATCAACGGCCGCGGCAACGAGGGCTTTCCTAACCTGACCGACGGGGATTGGCTCTGGGGCGGCACCCCCGAGGCGATCGAGCGCACCCTGCATGTCGGCATCCGCTGGTCCGGCTCCGAGGAAACCAGAACCAGCCAGATGCCCGCTTTTGGAGCGCAGAAACTGCTTGATCGGCCGCAGATCCTCGACCTCGTCGAGCACGTCCGCTCGCTCTCCGGTCAAAAACACGACGCCGTGGCCGCAGGCAGAGCCAAACCCGTCTTCGCCGAGAGTTGTGCTTCCTGCCACGGCGAGGACGCGCGCGGGAACCAGGAGATGGGCGCACCGAACCTCACTGACGGCGTCTGGCTCTACGGCGGCGGCAGCAAGGAGATTTACGAGACCCTCTGGCACGGCCGTGGGGGCGTCATGCCCGCCTTCGGCGGCCGTCTGTCCGATGACATGATCCGCAAGCTGGTGTTGCACCTCCGCAGCCTGGGCGAGTAGGCCACCATGGAGCGACGCTGGATCCCCCTGTTGGCTGTGTCCCCGCTGCTGGCGCTCATGGCGGCCGACGCGGTCATGGCGGTTCTCGCCACCAGCACCGACCCAGGGCTCGTCGCCGACGCTCCCCGACGTATCGGCATGGCCAGGCTCGCGCCCGCGGCGGAACTGCGGGTCGATGCCTTGGCCGAGAGGCAGAATGATGGAACCTACTTGATGACCCTCCGACTGCGCGACGCCAGGGGTGCACTGGTGCCCGCCGCCGCCGCTGAGGGCCGCCTGGAACGTACGACCCATGCTGGCGCCGACCAATCGCTGTCCTTCTCCGAAGCTGGCGGCGGCACCTGGCAGGCCAGGCTGGTTCTGCCGGACGCAGGGGCTTGGCAGGTCACGCTGGCCGCCCGTGATGAGGATGGCCGCTCAGCCCTCGCGGTGATCCGTCTGGTGCCCTGATTCCTTCCGGGGCAGGTCGTCGTGGAGGATGCGCCAAGCAGCCCCGTCGAGATCCTCGAACTGGCCGGAGCGCACGCACCAGAGGAACACGCCGAGCGCGGTCCCGGCGGCGAGGAGCGTAATGGGTAAGAGCCAGAGCAGCGCGTACATCAGCGGCTCCGCTCGTCGCCCAGCCAGTCCGGAACGACCCAGCGCGCTAGGTCACCATCCATGCCGCCATCCCCAGAAGCACGAAGCCGTTGATGGAGAAGAGCGCCGCACTGGCCATCCGCAACCAAGGGCCACGGCGGCGCCCGAACAGTCGTCCAAGAAGGGCGACCCCCGTGAGGCCTGGTACAGTCCCGAGGACGAAAGCCAGCATGGAGAGCGCCCCAGCCAACGCGCTCCCGGAGGCGGCCGCGGCGGCGAGCGCGCTGTAGAGCAGGCCGCAGGGCAGCGCGGAAAGCAGGAGACCCAGCAGAATACCCCGCGCGCCTGTCGGGGCGGCCACGAGGCCACCGATCCGCCGCTGCGCGAAGCCCGGCAGGCGCAGCGTCGGCATGGACAACCGAGGCAGCATCCTGGCCAGCCGCGAGGACGCCTGCCCCAGCATGAGCAGGGCGGCGAGCAGCAGCAGTGCCGCGAGCACCCAGCGCAGGCCGCCAGCCAGGCTCAGCACCCCTGCCGCGCCGCCCGCGGCCGCGCCGAGCAGGCTGTAGCCGATGACCCGACCGGCTTGGTAGGGCAGCAGGGCCGCCCCAGCCAGTCGCCGCAGCGCGTCGCCACCAGCAGTGGCCTCGGCACATGCGGCCGACTGGGCCAACACGAAAGGAGCGCACATGCCCGCGCAGTGTGTAAGGCCACCTGCCAAGCCCGTTAGGAAGAGTCCGCCCATGAGGGCTGCTAGTCCGGCGGGGCCGAGAGCATCGAGGCCGTGCAGGCAGTTCGCAAGCATGCTTATACCTTAGCCCAACATTGAGTAGGCCCACCATCTTTGGCCCGGTCCCTTACCCCGGGCTCGATCGCCCTCACCCTGTCCCCAGACCCCGGTTACAAGTCGAGCAGCTTGCTGGCGCTCTCGGTGACCAGCTTGGCCCGGCGGACATAGTCGCGCATGGTCTTGAGGTCGCGGTAGCGGGTGACCTCATCACCTGCTCATCGCGGGCGCCGGCCATATAGACCTCGGTCACGAAGCTGGCCCGCAGCCCATGCGGCGACAGCCGCTCCGAACTGTGTAACGGGAGACTGCACCGTACCTTCCCGGTGATCTGCCCCTTCCGGCTCTCTGAATTAGGGTATCCCCCCCGTGGTGGTTCTTCCTAACCGCCAGTCGCTGAGCATTCAGCGGCAAGGCTCGATGCGGCTGGCTGACTTGCGGTAAGTGCCGCTTGTCGCAAGCGATGCGAGGCTTGCCACAATCTCAAAAGACTTATGCATCGGACACTTCGACGGGACGTCACTGCAGAGAGCGGATGCCTATGCGCCTGTGACACGGGGGCGAGAATCATGCTCCCGGTGCGGCGCATTTCCATATCGCCCCTTATCTTGAGTTTGCACATGCTGTGACGACCTCGTCATGATGCATGGATCCAGAAAA
>NZ_JCACHU010000143.1:0-23442 GCF_059504005.1 Belnapia sp.
CCAACGACCGATGCAGAACCGAATGGATCAGCCAGCCACTCCGGTCACAGAGCCTGGGCGACGTGTCGCGGTCTCGCCCAAGGTGGCGGAGTGGCGGCGTGCATTTCCGCCCTGGCCGGACAACGCCATGGCCTCGATGGGTGCGGGGGCCAGGAAAGCCGAGCGAGGAAATGGTCACACCTTGACCCAATAATCGACCGCCAGCCGATGTCTGGTGCGGCCTAACGGTGGGTTTTCGCCAAGCTTCGGCGCCTCCATTCGATAGTTGTTTTCTGTCCCTGCGGGGCTGCCCACCACAAAGGAGCCGTAGTGCCGAGACAACGCGCAGTCCACATGCGCCGGGGACAGCATCCGCAGCACCCACAGGTGGATCACGAAGCAGAAAAGTGGCGAGACGACGTTTTTAGTTGATTCAACAGGCCGTGGGTCGCGCCTCGAACTGCGACGGCGTTGTTGTGTAGGGAGATGCGTAGTGACCCGCATTCCTCCATCTCTGCATCCTCGCCGCGGCGCGACGACTTCGTGACAAACAAAAATCCTGGCATTGCCCACTCGGACGAAGACAGTCGCGCGCCCGTGTAGAAAACCTCGGCGATACCATTCCTGAGATGGGAGCGGCATGGATCAAAAATGCCGGGTAAACTGGATCATTCCCGGTTGGCTCTGTTGTCGTGAGTGTTAGGATCCACGCGCAGAGAGGAGGACCAAGACAATGCGCAGAATGCTGCTGGCCACCGTCCTGGCTTGCGTTCCGTATCTTGCCCAAGCTCAGCAGTTCGACAGTGGGTGGCAGATTGTGGATGCGAAAGACCTCCCCGACGTTGAGTATAGCGGCGCAGGCGTGCGGGTGAACAACCTGCTCATCGCCCAGGTGGAAGCGCCAAAGAGCGGCGACCGGATGGGGAGCTACACCTTCTCGGCCTCGACCGTGAAGCGCACTCCAGGGCGGCGAAGTGTGCGGATCGAACTCGTCGGGATGCGGTCAGACGGCAAGCCCTCCGTGGTATCGGTGATTGCCGTCAATATATATGATGAGGCACCCAACAAGTCCTCATCCGACCAGCATCGCTTCCTCGCCATTCCGGCCGAGGTGAACGATACCCAACGGTTCATGATCCGGGTTGTCGTGCCCTAGGCGCGCAGGCGGTTGGAAATTCTGCGAGTTCGAGTCCGAAATGAGCAACGAGGAACCGCATCGTGGCCTAACTGTTGCCGCGCTCGGCTGACGTCTGGTGGAGGGCTGCACTAATCCACCCTACAAACGTCTCCCCTCAAGCGATGCTGCATGACTGCGTCGACCCAACGAGCCAAGCCCCACCCATCCTGAAGGTGTCGCCTGTGATACCTCACAGGCGCGAACGCAAAGTTGGTGCTTGAGCCTGCTTCACATCCATTGCAGTTCGGCCTCCTGTTCACCGCCGGCCAATAACTTTTGGTCGGCGGTGAACAGCGTGGGGCACCAAACCGTTACCCGGACGTTGCCTTTGTAGCCGCCCCTTATGTGCCAGGAGACCATGCGAAGGACGACACCAACACCCGCCGGCACGACAGATGGCGCCAGATCAGATGCCAAAGCCCTCGCTCGCTTGGAAGCCATGGCACGCTTGCTCGATGGCCGATGGCGGATCCCCGGCACCCGCATCAGGTTCGGCGGTGACGCTCTCCTCAGCCTGCTCCCGGCCGTTGGGCCGGTCGCCGGCACGGTCGTATCAGCCTACCTGATCTGGGAGGCCCGCCGGCTGGGAGCACCCTCGTCGCTGGTACTGCGCATGGCCGGCAATGTCGCCCTTGACAGTCTGATCAGTGCAGTCCCAGTGGCCGGTGCCCTGGGCGATATCTTCCTTCGGGCCAACCTGCGCAACATTGCGCTGCTGCGGCGACATCTGGAACACGGTGGCGGACGCAGGCGCTAGAGCAAACTCCGAACAGATGGAAACACGTGATCGGAGGTATTTGCTCGGCCAAACAATAGACGGGAGCGGCTTCCATGAGTCAGTGCGAACGGAAACCGCCCTAAGGCTTTGGTTCCCATCCTCGCCTTCTGGGCCTCACCGAGGGGCCGACACCTCGGCATCATCCGCTAATGCGATGCAGGCGAAGCCCACCCGGGCCTCGGTCGGGACGCCGAACAGAGCGGTATGCCGCGCCGGCAACCCACCCGGGAAGTGCTTGACGTACTCGGCATTGCAGGCGGCGTAATCGGCCCGGTCGCTGATCAGCATCGTGACCTGCACCACTCGGTCCAGGCTGCTTCCAACCTCGGCCAGCAAGTCCGCGATGAAGGCGAGAGCATTGCGCACCTCCTCAGCCGGGGTAGCGCCGCGGTGAACACCGCGGGCCGGGTCGTGCGGCGCCGAGTGGCCCGAAACCCAAACTAGGCCACCTGCCTTCACCATGCGGCTGAACGGACGAGTAGCACCCGGAGCAGGCTGACCGAAGAACTCCATGTCATTGCTTTCCGATGGGCAGGTCGACGGCCGGCGATGGCTAGTCCATGCCGCTACATGCATTGCAACTTGTCGAAGGTGATCGCGTCTTGGCGCCCAGTCAACGAAGGAGGAGGCGCCAGATGCAAAGCATGCCGCTGCATGTCACCCTTGTGGCTGCTGCCCTGATTGTCTGCTCGGGGCTTGCACGGCCCGTGCATGCCGAGCCCGGTGCACAACGCGGCAACGCGTCGTTCTACGACGGCGAACGCTTCGAGGGTCGGCCGATGGCGAACGGCGACCGCTTCGACCCGCAGTCCAATGCAGCGGCCAGCAAGACCCTGCCGCTCGGCACCGTTGCGGACGTCACGAATCGGGAGACAGGCGAGACCCGACGCGTGGTGATAGAGGACCGCGGTCCCTATGTGCAGGGGCGGGTGATCGACCTCTCGCCGCGCACGGCCGAGGAGCTTGGCATGCGCCAGGACGGGGTCGCGCCCGTCGAGGTGAAGCCAGTTGGCCAGCTGCCGAACCGGGCGCGCGACGGCAGGGCGGGAACAGACTAGCCGGTGAGGTGGCAGAAAACCTTCCGCCGCCCGCGTTTGCGCCGTCCGACTATGGATATCGAACAATCTGGGAGGGTTGCCCGCATTCAGGGGCACCGCGAAGTTCCTTTTCCGTACTAAGCTTCGGCTATGCCAGACGGTTCGCGGCCTGGGCCCGTAGGTCTTGGCTTCTTCGAGCCCAAGGCGTTGGGCATGACGCCAGCGGAGCGATCTCTCAGGGGCATGCAAGGAGCGCGTGTCGACAGCTCACCTTGCCTGTCTTTGGCTGCGGATTGAAGAAGAAGCACGGCGGCGGCTTGGGGAGGTTCTTGCCGTTATGCGTCGGTGACATGAGGGGCGGGTTAGGCTTCAGCCCACGCCATGCAGTAGCGACCGTCTCATGCGCCCAGATGCCGCAGCCGGAGGGTAGCGGCACTCCTCGCTCGCTCGAACACCATCGAGCCCTTGATGGTTATTGGCTTCTGGTGCTTGCGCCTTGTGCAATTCTGTCAGGACAGCCATGTACAGGACCAAAGCCGCCGTAGGAGGCTATTGTGCTGTTTCCGACACCTCCTCTGCCCAGCCGCCGTCATATGCTGACCACGGGCGCACTGGCTGCAATCGCAGGGACAGGGTTCACCGGCTGGACGAGAGCGCAGTCTCCGAGCCTAGTGCCGACCCCACGGCAGACCGCCGGCCCCTTCTATCCGATGGATTGGGAGGGCGACGCGGATGGTGACCTCGTTCGGGTGACGGGCGCTGCGGCGACGGGGCAAGGGGTGGTGACCCATCTGCGTGGAAGAGTGTTGGACGTCGGTGGCGCGCCCGTGCCGGGCGCCGTTGTCGAGATCTGGCAATGCGACGCTTTCGGCCGCTATCGCCATCCGCGCGATCAGCAGAGCAGACGCGACGAGAGTTTCCAGGGTCGCGGGCGTGTGGTCGCTGGCGTTGACGGCAGCTACGCGTTCCGGACCATTCGTCCTGCAGCGTATCCGGGCCGGACGCCGCATATTCATGCGGCGATTGCTGCACCGGGGCGCCAGCCGCTGGTGACGCAGTTCTATGTTGATGGCGAGCCGCTGAACGAGCGCGACGGCCTCTTCAACGCCCTGCGCGATCCCCTCCAGCGCGACGCGGTCATGCTGCGGCTGGGGAAGGCGGACCGAATCGAGACGGGCGCCCTTCTGGCTGACCGCGACATCGTGCTGAGCTGACATGCATTCTGCGCCTGCGGGCCGTCGAGTGAGCGCCGAGCGGTGGCGGTAGCTCATACCGATTAGCGGACCGCGAGACTATCAGATTTTCCGTCTATCGGACCGTGTTGATCAGGCGATAGCGAAGCGGTCCTTAAACAGGATGGCGAACTGCGCCTTGGTGGCTATCCATTGGCGTGGTGCATCCTCCACTCCTTCGAGGCCAGGTTCAACACCAGGTACAGCAGCTTCAGCGCGGCCACGTCGTGCGGGAGGTCGCCGCGGGCACGCACCGCACGGCGCAGCTTGGCATTGAGCGCATCCATTGAATTGATGGCGTGCATCAGTCGGCGCACCTCTACCCCAACCCGGCCGAGTCAGTTGCTCACTACCTTCGCCACGAACTAGCGACGACGGCGATGGTGGCAGAAAGCTTCAACAAGCTGACGCCGTTACGTGGCACCAGCATCTTCTTTCGATTAGACACGGTGATGGCAACATTCGTGTTGACGATGTCTCTCTTTTGCAGCCCTGGTCGGGCTCTGCCCATCAGGGTGAATCGGTGACTGAAGGGACGCCGTGGGCGGCAGCGTGGAAGACGTCTTGGAAAGTACCGGGCCGCCGTGTGATAGCCAGCCGTGCGACACTCCTGCCAGCAAGGCGATGCAGCAAGGGGCTTCGTTGCAGATTCTCAGATCGGCTCTATCAAGGGAGCGGCCGCACCCCCCCTGCACTGGCCGGGTCGATCGCAGCGGCGCGGCCGCTGGACGGACGGTGAAGCGCAGTCACGTAACCGCGCCTCCGATGTGGCAGCCTCCAGCAAGCCCGCTCTGCCAAGATGGCAGATCGGGTGCACACTCTCATTGGTTGGGACAAGTTTTCCAAGCGACGCCGCGTCACGGTTGGCTTGGCCATGACCGCTAAGTCAGCGAGCAGGGTTGGGATGCGGACGTGACACGCCGTCAATCGAGCATAGGGCACCCGGACGAAGACTCGTGGTCGGCCAGCCAGGCGGTGCCTCAGCGTGAAACAGGATCTTGAGCGAGCCGGTCACAGGCGGATTCTTAACAAACCCCGGATCCAGCGTCGCAACAGAGCTGCCAAGACCACTGTCGGTTTTGACCAAGAGGTGCGCATATGGGCGTCTCGCCCGGTGTCGACGCCACTTCCAGGCAAACGCTACTGGCTTCGGTCTGCCAAGGATGCGAGGGCTACTGACATTCCCAACAGCGCTGCCGCAAGGCCAGCAGTCCGCGTCAGCTGCTCTTTACAGAGCTCGGTCGCGCCCGCCATCTCGTAGGCGGCGAGAGCAACGACGCGTGCCGCCTCTTCGTCATGGGGCAGCACCTTGCTCAGTTTGTGCCGTTATCCGGACGCAGTGGCCTCGGCCAGCCAGTCCACCACAGGTTGGAGCGCTTCGCGCTCACTGCTTCCGCGCTTCCGTGCGTCGGCGAACACCTTTGCCTGCATATCGGCGCTGGTGCCTTCGGCCGCGATGACGCGGACGGCCTCTACCTCAGCCGTGCAGCCCAGTGCGTCTGCGTCTTCGGCTACGAGTTCCAGCAAACCGTCCAAATGTACATGGAACGGCGCCGTTTCCGCCGAGACCCCATCCACCATGACGGCGTGTACGCCATCACGTTGAGCCCGCCACAGGTTCTCCGCCGCGATGGCCCGCGAGGCACCCGTCTGTCGTCGGTTGAGCTCCGGCCGACGGTCGACCAGACGCACGAGGCAACGGTACAGCGCGGCTATGGCGATGGTATCCCCTAGCCGTGTGCAGGCATCGGCCACTCGCAGCTCCAGCGTCGGGTATTTCAGCGACGGCCGCAGCGTCCACCACAGAAAGCTGGAATCGGCGATCGCTCCGGATCGAACCATGACGTCGACGTAGTGAGCGTAGTCTTTCTCGTCCTCGAACAGATCGGGCAGGCCGGTTCGCGGCATCTCGCCGAACACCGAAAGCCGGTAACCAGACAGCCCCGTGGCTCGCCCCTGCCAGAATGGCGAGGAGGTGGATAGCGCCAGCAGTGTCGGGGTGAAGGGCAGCAGGCGGTTCATCAGGTCCACCCGCGCCTCGGGGCGAGGAACCTCGACGTGGACGTGCATGCCGCAAACGACGTTGCGCCGGCCCAGTATCCTGAGGTCGCGTATCAACTCCTCGTAGCGCTTGGCTTCGGTATGGGCTTGGCGCAACCAGAGAGCCAAAGGATGCGTGCCGGAGGCCAGCACCAGTATGCCGTGCTCGCGCCCAACCTCCGCGAGACCGGAGCGCAGCGCGGCCAGCACCTCGCGTGCCTCCGCGAAGTCGGTCAAGGGCGGCGAGGCCACTTCGACTTGGCTCTTCAGCAGCTCACGCTCGACGCCGGGCAGTCGCGCACGGACTGATGCGTGGAAAGTGTTCACCGCCCGCCGGGGAGTGCCACGGGTGGTGGCGTCGGCGAGAAAGTACTCTTCCTCGATCCCGAAGCGGTAGCTGGAATCCATACGCGTCCTCGCTTCAAAGGGGGAGCAGCGGCAGGGGCGATAGCAGCAGCAGGACAAAGTGTCGCAGCATCCCTCGGACCTGGGATGAGGGGCCAGACTTCGTTATCGGTGCGACGCCGCTCAGCCGCCGTGACGCGGCCTCCCCCCGCCGGTCGAACCACCGGACAATGCCACCCGATGCGGTCAAGGCTTGCGGACGTCGCTGTCCAGCTGCGCCAGGGCCTGCGCCAGGTCGGCGATCAGATCATCCACCCGCTCGATGCCGACGCTGAGGCGGATAAGGCCCTCGGTCACGCCGATGCGGGCCCTGAGCTCCGCCGGGACCCCTGAATGGGTGGTCGATGCCGGATGGCTTGCCAGGGACTCGGTCCCGCCGAGGCTCACGGCCAGCTTGAAGACGCGCAGCGCATTCAAAACCCGGAAGGCCTCGGCCTCGCCGCCCTTGATCTCGATGCTGAAGGTCGAGCCCGGGCCGCTGCACTGGCGGCCATAGACGTGCTGCGCCGGGCCGTCCGGGTCGGCCCGGCCGAGCGCGTGGACGGCGGCCACCCTGGGGTGGTCGGCGAGGAAGCCCGCGATCGCATCCGCATTGGCGGCGGATGCCCGCATTCGCAGCGAGAGCGTCTCCAGCGACCGGCCCAGCATCCAGCAGGAATGGGGGTCGAGCTGGGTGCCGATCGCGCCGCGCAGGAGGCGGATCGGGCGCAGCCTGGCCTTGCTGCCGATGGCCGCCCCGGCGATGAGGTCGCTGTGCCCGCCGACATACTTGGTCAGCGAGTAGACGACGATATCCACGCCGTGCCGGAGCGGCTGCTGGAACACCGGGCCGAGCATGGTGTTGTCGCAGACGACGACCGGCCGGTGGCCCTGGCTCGCGGCGATGCGGTCGGCCTCGGCATTGACCAGGACGAGGTCGACCAGGCTGTTCAGCGGATTGGACGGGGTCTCCACCAGGATGACGCTGATGCGCCCCCTGGCCTCGGCACGCCGGGCGGCCTCGCCGATGGCCGCGGCGTTCAGCCCGTCGGCAAATCCCTCCGCCGCGATGCCGAATTCGGTCAGGGTGCGGGCCAGCAACGTCTCCGTCCCACCATAGAGCGGCTGGCTGTGGAGGACGGCATCGCCTGGCCTGGCATAGGTCAGGATCGTCGTGGCGATGGCCGCCATGCCCGACCCGAAGACCAGTGCCGCCTCGCCATCCTCGTAGATCGCCAGCCGGTCCTCGACGATTTCGCTGTTGGGGTGGTTGAAGCGGGAATAGACCAGCCCGGCCCCGCCTTCGGGCGCCTCCTTCCGGCCTGCCACCACGTCGAAGTAGTCACGCCCCTCCTCGGCCGAACGGAAGACGAAGGTGGAGGTCAGGAAGACGGGCGGCTTGACGGCGCCCTCGGACAGGCTGGGGTCGTAGCCGTAGCCCAGCATCAGCGTCTCCGGGGCCAGCCGGTGGTTGCCGATGCTGGTATGGTGGCTGCGGTCCTTGGCCATGGCTGCCGTTCCTCCAACATCGCCTGGGCTGCCGGCCTGCGGCCTTGCCGCCGGCAGAAGGCGCTGGGGCGCAGTGTGGCGCATCCCTCCGCCGGGATGCCAGCCTTTACGGCCGGCGGCCGCGAGCGGGCCCGCGCCCCGCATGCAACCCCGCGGCAAGGGATGCGCTGTCCTGGCCGAGGGCGTTCCCCGGCGCCAGCCGGCGGGCGACCCCAAGGGAGCGATATGGCCATGCCGACATCCGGTGTCCTCAGGCATCTGCCTTGGGCGTTGCTCGGCCTGGTCGGCGCCGCCGCCCTCGCCGTGGTCGCGACCGAGCGCGGCGAGGCGGTGAATGCGCTCTGGGTCGTCGTCGCCGCGGTCTCGGTCTACCTGGTCGCGTATCGGTACTACTCCCTCTACATCGCCGACCATGTGATGCGCCTGGACCCGGCACGGCCCACCCCGGCGGTGCGGCGGAACGACGGGCTCGATTACGTCCCGACCAACCGGTACGTGCTGTTCGGCCATCATTTCGCGGCCATCGCCGGCGCCGGCCCGCTGGTCGGGCCGGTGCTCGCGGCGCAGATGGGCTACCTGCCGGGCATGCTGTGGATCCTGGCGGGCGTCGTGCTCGCCGGCGCGGTCCAGGACTTCATGGTGCTCTTCGTCTCGATGCGCCGCGACGGCCGCTCCCTGGGGGAGCTGGTGAGGACGGAGCTCGGCGCCGTCCCTGGCGTCATCGCGCTGTTCGGCACCTTCATGATCATGGTGATCATCCTGGCGGTGCTGGCGCTGATCGTGGTGAAGGCCCTGGCCGAGAGCCCCTGGGGCACCTTCACGGTCGGTGCGACCGTGCCGATCGCGGCCTTCATGGGGCTCTACATGCGCTACCTGCGGCCGGGCGCGATCGGCGAGGTCTCGGCCATCGGCTTCGTCCTGCTGATGCTGGCCATCCTCGGCGGCAGCTGGGTCGCCGCGGATCCCGGCTGGGCGGCAGCCTTCACCTTCAGCGGCACGCAGCTCTGCTGGCTGCTGATCGGCTACGGGTTCGTCGCCTCCATCCTGCCGGTCTGGCTGCTGCTGGCGCCGCGCGACTACCTCTCGACCTTCCTCAAGATCGGCACCATCCTCGGCCTGGCCATCGGCATCCTGTTCGTGGCGCCGCGGCTGGAGATGCCGGCCGTCACCCGCTTCGTGGACGGCACCGGTCCGGTCTGGTCCGGCTCGCTGTTCCCCTTCCTGTTCATCACCATCGCTTGCGGTGCGGTCTCCGGCTTCCATGCCCTGATCTCGTCCGGCACCACGCCGAAGCTGATCGGCTTGGAGGCCGATACGCGCTTCATCGGCTATGGCGGGATGCTGATGGAAAGCTTCGTCGCCATCATGGCGCTGGTGGCGGCCTGCGTGATCGAGCCCGGCATCTACTTCACCATGAACAGCCCGGGCGCCCTGATCGGCTCGACGGCGGAGAGCGCCGCAGCTGCGGTGACCGGCATGGGCTTCCCCATCACCGCCGCCGAGATCGCCCAGACCGCGCAGGATGTGGGCGAGACCAGCATCATCTCGCGTGCCGGCGGCGCGCCGACCCTGGCCGTCGGCATGGCGCATATCTTCGCCTCCGCCCTGGGCGGCAAGGCGATGATGGCCTTCTGGTACCATTTCGCCATCCTGTTCGAGGCGCTGTTCATCCTGACCGCCGTGGATGCCGGCACCCGGGCCGGGCGCTTCATGCTGCAGGACCTGCTGGGCGTCTTCATCCCGGCCATGCGGCAGACGGAAAGCTGGGTATCCAACATCGTCGCCACGGCCCTCTGCGTCGGCGCCTGGGGATACTTCCTCTACCAGGGCGTGACCGACCCGCTGGGGGGCGTGAACACGCTCTGGCCCCTGTTCGGCATCTCCAACCAGATGCTGGCGGCGGTCGCGCTGATGCTCTGCACCGTGGTGATCTTCCGGATGAAGCGGGAGCGGTATGCCTGGGTGACGATCCTGCCGACCCTTTGGCTGGTCGCCTGCACGCTGACGGCGGGGCTGCAGAAGATCTTCCATCCCGATCCGCGGATCGGCTTCCTCTCCCATGCAGGCCGCTTCTCGGAGGCCCTGGCGACCGGCCAGGTGCTGGCGCCGGCGCGAAACCTCGACCAGATGCGGCAGGTGGTCCTGAACGACTATGTCGACGCCGCGCTGGCGGCCCTCTTCGTCGGCGTGGTGGTGAGCATGATCGCCTTCGGCATCCGCTCCTGCCTGGAAGCCTGGCGGGCCGAGGGCTGGACCGCGCATGAGGCCGGGGGCACGGGCTCGCATCCGGTGGCCGCGGAATGAGCGCCGACCCTGCACCGGCCGGCGCCGCGCCCCTGCGCTTCGGCGGCCTCCTGCGCTGCCTCTGCGATGGCGCAAGGCTGATGGTCGGGGTGCCGCGTTACGAGGACTACCTGGCGCATATGGCCCGGACCCATCCGGGCAAGCCCGTCATGAGCTATGCCGAATTCGTCCGCGACCGCCAGTCCGCCCGCTATGGCAGCAACGGCTTGCGCTGCTGCTGACCTTGGCCTTGGCCGAACCCGATCCGCGACGTGCGCTATGTTTCTTGCCCGCTTCTCCTACGATCTGCTGCCGGTGAACCGGGAGACCGGCCTGGCCTTCATCCGCCGCGAGGTCGAGGCCGCGCGCGAACAGGGGTTGAATGCCCGCCTCCTCGTGCCCCTGACGCGCGGCGAGGGCGGGGCGGCCCTCCAGTTCGAGGTGGAGCTGACAAGCCTCGATCAGCTCGAGGCCCTGCGCCACCGGGGCGGGAATGCCGACAAGGACGCGGGCGAATGGATGCGCGCGTTCAGCGAGATCCTGCTCAGCCCGCCCTGGGTCGAGATCCTGCGCGTCGACGCCGCGAAGCCGGCGGAACGCTGATGCCATGGCAGGTCACTGCGCACAGGCGAGCAGCGGCCTGATCTGCGGTATGCGGCGCTCGATGATGCCGGCGCGCTCGCGCAGATGGGGGCTCGGCCTCGCAGCGGACCAGGCGAGCGGGTTCGGCAGCACCGCGGCGAGCTGGGCTGCCTCGCGCCTGGACAGCGATGCGGCTGGCCGGCCAAAGAAGCTCTGCGCCGCCGCCTCAGCGCCGTAGAGGCCCGGGCCGAACTCGACGATGTTCAGGTAGACCTCAAGGACCCGGCGCTTCGGCCAGAGCAGGGCGAGCTGCGGGGTGAGCCACGCCTCGAGCAGCTTGCGGACGGGGTCGCGGCCGGGCCAGAGGAACAGGTTCTTCGCGGTCTGCATGGTGATCGTGCTGGCGCCGCGCGGACGCTCGCCGCGCCGCCACGCCTCGATCTGGCCGCGCAGCGCCTTGACGTCGAAGCCGATGGCCTGCTCGCAGAACAGGTTGTCCTCCGCCGCGATCACGGCTTCGGCGAGGGCGGGCGCGATCTCGCCATAGGGGACCCAGTCCTGCCGCAGGGGGTGCCCTTCAGCGAGGCGGATGAGCATCAGCGGTGTCACCGGCGGCGGCAGGATGCGATACACCAGGATCAGCGCAGGCGGGCCGGCGACCAGCAGCAGCCCGACCAGCACCGCCAGCACACGAAACCCGCGAAGGAACGACATGCGCATCGAGATTCTGTGCACCGGCGACGAGATCCTGACCGGCAAGACGGTCAACACCAACTATAGCCACATCGCCCGGCGCCTCGGCGAGGTCGGGCTGGAGGTGTGCTGGGGCACCACCGTCGGCGACGACCGGGCGAGCCTGCTGGCCGCCTTCCGGCAGGCGGCGGCGCGGGCCGAGGCCGTCATCGTGAATGGCGGGCTCGGCCCGACGGTCGATGACCTGTCGCAGGAGGTTGCGGCCGAGGCGGCCGGCGTTCCTCTTGCGCTGCACGAGCCCTGGCTCGCGCGCATGGAGGCGTTCTATGCCCAGCGCAACCGGCCGATGCCGCCCAACAACCGCAAGCAGGCCATGCTGCCGGAGGGCGCGGAATTCATCGACAACCCGATCGGCACGGCCTGCGGCTTCGCGGTCACCATCGCGGGCGCCCGGTTCTACTTCACCCCGGGCGTGCCACGGGAGATGCGGCGCATGCTGGATGAGCAGCTGCTGCCCCGGCTCCTGGCCAGCGCCGGGCTGCGCGGGGTGACCCGCCTGAAGCGCTTCCATTCCTTCGGCATCGGTGAGTCCCGCGCCGACGAGTTGCTGGCGGGCATCGAGGCGCTGGCGCCGGGCGGGAGCGTGAAGCTCGGGTTCCAGGCGCATTACCCGGAGCTGGAGACCAAGCTCGCGGCGCGCGGCCGCGATCCGGATGCGCTGGATCGCGCCCTCGCGCCGATCGAGGCCGAGGTCCGGCGCCGCCTGGGCAACTTCATCGTGGCCGAGGACGACCAGAGCCTGGAGGCCGTGATCCTCGAGGCGCTGCGCGGGCGTGGCGGCTCGCTGGCGCTGGCGGAGACCCTCACCGGCGGCGCCATCGCCTCGCGCCTGCTTCAGGTGCGGGGGGCGGAGGAAACGGTCCGGCTTGGCCTCGTCAGCCGGAACCCGGGCCAGCTGGCGGCTGCCGTCGGCACGCCCCTTGGGGAGGAGGCGGCGCCGGCAATGGCGAAGGCCCTGGCCACGGCCCTGCAGGCCAGGAGCGGCGCCACTCATGCCCTGGTCGTGGCCGTTACCCTGGAGGCGGAGGCGAATGGGGCAGAAGGCGGCTCGATCGCCATCGGCCTGGCCGAGCCTGGCGGCGTCGTCCTGCGGGAGGCCAGGCTGGTCGGCGGGCGGGAATGGGTTCGTCTGGGCGCCATCGAGCTGGGGCTCGACTGCCTGCGACGCCACCTGCTCGGCCTGCCCATCGACGAGCGTCTCGATTTCGAACGCCGTTGAGATTCGCCCCGCCGCATGGTCCAAAACCCGGCCACGCTCGGCAGCCCCCAGCCATGAACGACTGCTGACGCCAGCCGACGGTATCAGCCGGCGGCTGAACCGCCGGTGGCCAGCTGGGGTTCGGAACGCGACAGCTCCGGCGCGAGCGGCTCACCCGACTTCGCCGCCACCGCGAGAATAGCCTCCACCGCCCGATCCGTGGCGACATGATGGATCATGTGCCCGGCACCCTTGACGATCTCCAAGGTGCTGCCGGGAAGCGTGGCGTGCAGCCGCTCGGCAAGTCGGTAGCTGACGATCTTGTCGCCGTCTCCGGCCATGATCGCCACCGGCAGCGACAACCCGCCGTAGTGCGGGCGAAGCTGCATCGCGCTCGGCACCATCCATGTGCCGTCGACGCAGGTTGCCCGGATCTGGGACGGCCGCAATTCCATCGCCATGGAGTACTCCGCATTGAACCGCGTCGTGAGCGGCGCGGGCGCGAACATGACACGCTTGGTCAGCGGCATGGTGAGCCAGCCGAAGAGCGGCGAGACGGTGTAGCGCAGGATGTCACCCAGGATCGGCGTTGCGCCCGGCACCACCATCAGCGCGTCCAGGCGGAAGGTCGGGAAGTAGTAGCCGGAGAGCAGCACAAGCCCGGCCGTGTCGGCCGGGTGGCGAATGGCCAGCGCGAGGGCGACCAACGTCCCCCAAGAATGACCGACGACGACCGGCCGCTCGACCCCCAGCCGCTTCAGGGCCTTGTGCAGCAACTCGGCCTGCTCGAAGGCGGCCCAGGGGCGCCAGCGCGGCCGTTCGCTGTATCCGTAGCCGGGCCGGTCGAAGATGATGACGCGGGAGGTCTCGAGCAGGCGTTCGGCCACCCCGCTGGTGTTGTAGTCGTCGCCGGTCACGGCATTGCCATGCACCAGGACGATGGGGCGCCCGCTGCCCCGGTCGCTGTAGTGCACCCGGATGCCGTCGACCTCGAGGAAGGTGCCCCGGGGCGGGTTTCGCCGCTCCGCCCATCGCGCGGCGGCGTAGTTCAGCGCCGCCAGGACGATGAGGACGGCCAGGATGGCGAGCAGGACACCTTGCCAGGTCAACGGGTCTTGCATGTTATCGGAAAAGGTCATGTCGATGTCTCACCTGTTCGGGGCCGATTGACCCATCGCCGCCATGCGGTCTTGGCCCCGCTGGGCGGACAGGGCGACGCGCCCCACGGCATCGTTGACCACACCGGCAGCGCCGTGGTGCACCATGTGGCCCTCCCCGGGGACGACCCGCAGCATGCTCTCCGGCATCTCGCGGTGCAGTCGAACCGAGTGCAGCTTGGGGTCCACGATGCTGTCCTCCGCACCTGCCACGATCGCCACCGGCAGCCGCAACTCGTCGTAGCGGTGCTCGAAGGTGGCGGCCGACGGCATGAGGAAGCCGCTGTCCTCGGCGCTCGCCCGGATGTACCCGGGGCGAAGGGTGCGCCCTACCGGGAAGCCGGCGGCGAAGCGGGGCGGCACCGGCGCCGGCGCGAAGGATGCGGCGATCACGCCGGGCGAGAGCACCGCCCCGAGCACGGGCGCGACCGTGTAGCGCAGCACATCGCCCACCACCGGGACCGCAGGGAGGGATGCGAGGGCAGCCGCCGGGCGGGGGATGGGGTAATAGTAGCCGGAGACCAGCACCAGGCCTGCCGCCGCATCCGGGTGATCAAGCGCCAGCGCGAGCGCGACGAGCGTACCCCAGGAATGGCCGACCAAGACCGGCCGCTCGACCCCAAGTTGCGCGAGCGCCGCGGCGAGCAGGTCTGCCTGGGCTTCTGCCGTCCAGGCCCGGTCCCGCGGTCGCTCGCTGCGGCCGTAGCCGGGCCGGTCGAAGATCAGGACCCGATGCCGTGTGGCGGCAAGCTCGGGCAGGCCGCTGGTGGCGAAGTCCTCGATCATGGATCCGTCCCCATGCAGCATCACCACCGCCGGTGCGCCCGCGCCCTTTTCCACGAAGCGCAGCGTGACGCCATCCACCTCCACGAAGCGTTCCGGGAAAAGCATCGAGTCCGGCTGCGCGGATGGCTGCGCTTCGGCGCCTGCCGCAGCGGACCTCGCCTCGGGAACACGCTCCGGGATCGTGCAGGCCTGCAGGATCAAGGCAGCCACAACTATGGCAAGGAGCACCGCGACCCTCGCCAACCCCGGCCAGCCCGAGGCGTCGGCATCGGCGGCTGTCAGGGCGCCCCCTGCAGAGGTATTCGGGGCCATGACCCCCTGCGGCCGTGCGGGGACCATCGGTTGCGAACTCCTTCGTGGGCAGGCGAGACAACCGGCCGTATCCATCGCAGTTCCGGCCATCACGCTCCCAATATGGGGAAATGATGTTGCAGTTCCGCGGATGTCACCCGCATCCAGCAAGGGCAGCTGGCCGCCTCGGCAGGTTCAAGGGGGCGAGTTGGGCAGTGCGGCGTTGGGCAGGACCAAAGGACGCGGCGAGCTGGGAGTGACCGGAACGGCGAGCTTCCGAGGGATGGAGGTCTATCGTGAGGCACTTGATCACAGCGCCGAGTTCAACCGCCAGGTCTTTTGGCAATCTGAGGGTGGTGACTTCCCGTACGGGTTGGCGCAACGCCATGAACCCTCCCGCAACCTGATCCAATAACTCGGTCGTATGGAAATGCCTGGCGATGCGGATCGCATGATCGTCCGGCGCGCCGCGCCGCGGACCGAGATTGCCCTGGTCGAGGTTATTGCCACGATCAGCGACGAGTTCGGGGCCTATCGCTGGCGCTGGATGCAGGCCGCTCTTCGACAACGCATCGCCACGACCGACAGCGGGCACGACGGACAGATCTTTCCCGACCTAGCGAAGGATGTTGTGCTGGCGGGAGCCGGACCGGCTTTGGATGATGAGCCTGAGCTAAATCGTCATCTTGAGCGGCTTTGCTGAGGCGGAGGTGAGCCCAAACGCTTGGCCGCGCCGCGTCCTTGGTTGCGCGATCGAGCGTTCGGACGACGTCCGCCTCCCGATTGCATTTGACGCTCCGCCCGCAGGTCGCACCATGCCGCCAAGGCCCACCGCGATCTCCTCGAGACCCATAGCTTGCATGTGCCCATGGGCCAGCGTGGCAATCCTTTGGACGAAGAGGCTGAACCCAGCCCCAGTCTAGCCGAGCGCCGCGCAGTTCGAGGGCCAGCATATCCAACGCCCTGTCAGACCTTCAGCAGGAAGCCTGTCCGGAACCGAAAGTCCACGCCACGTCCCGTTCTCTGGGTGCAAGCGGCCTTGCCCCGACGCCAATTTCCTTGGACCGCAGGATGGACTGTCATCCCCCGCGGCACTACTCGTCGTCCGTGGCGCACTCCGCGCAGGCGGGATGAGGAGGCCGAGTCCGTTGCAACGCAAACCCCCGCTGTCGCTCGACGGTGACCCTGTCGGCCTCTGCCTGGCGGGCTTCATCTCGCCCGAGGTAGCGCTAAGCCGTCTCCTGCTCGGCCATGTCACCGTAGATGGTATCGCCGCGCTATTGCAGCAGCGGCGCCCCGAGCTTCCCACTCCGCGCTGGCAGGCGCTCGTCGCCTTGCTCGAGGGACGGCGCCCGGAACTGGAACGCCTTTCGGCCGATGTGGTGCGCGAGGGCAGCAATCACGCACGCCTGGCAACCGACCCGCTGAGCGGCGCGGCGGAGATCGCGGGTTTCTTCGACCGCGCCGTGGCGAAATCGTCCGAAGCCAGCGTGGCCCTGTACTCGCTGGGCGACCCTGCGATCCTGGCTGCCGCGACCGCAGAGATCGTTGACTGGCTCGACGCGCGCAGGCTGCTGCACGAAGGCGCCGACGTACTCGACCTGGGCTGCGGCATCGGTCGTCTCGCCGCCGCACTGGCACCACGCGTGCATTCCGTGCTGGGCATGGATATTTCGGAGGGCATGCTGGCCCAGGCACGAACGCGTTGCGCATCCTTGCCCAACCTGCGTCTGGTGCACACCGCCGGCCAGGATCTTGATGGGCTTGCGGCCGGCAGCCTCGACCTGGTGCTTGCCGTCGACAGTTTTCCCTACATCGTGCGCCTGGGCCCGGCAGTGGTCGCGCGGCATGTCACCGGGGCCGTGCAGGCGCTGCGGCCGGGCGGGGCGCTGGTGGTGCTGAACCTCTCCTATGACGGCGACATAGCAGCCGATGTCCTTGCGGCGCGCGATTGGGCCGCGGCGCACGACCTCATTTTGGAGGTGGCGGGCGAGCAACCTTTCACTTTGTGGGATGGTCACGCCTATGTGCTGCGCCGTCCTGAATAAATGGGCGGGCCGTCAGGTTGGCACGGACCCCTGCTGTCAACCCGGACGGCAAAGGTGACGGCGTCCACCCACGCACGAACGGGCGAAGTCTTTCCAGCACCCGAGACCCCTAGGACAATCAGCGGTGATGACGCAACTGCAGGAAGACCACCGTCGAGCCGTGCATGTTCTCATTCCAAGTCTAAAAGGCGTTGGTGCCGTATGCAGGCTCAAAAGGATCATGCCATCGGTGATGGCGGAAACTTGCCCATGCGGCCAGCGAGTCAAGCCCGCGGCGCTCCATACGTTTCGAGGAACCTCCTGGTGCCCCGAAGCAGCTCGGAGAATTCCACCGTTCCATCGAGGCTCTTCTTACCTGGATAGAGTTGTCGCACGGGATCCCGCGTTCACTGACCCTTGACTCGCGAACTCCGCCATCCCCGTAACCGAACTGTAGCTCACCCAAGAACTTCTCCGAGAATTCATGCCAACTCGGTCGGCTTCCGTGCACTCACTCGGCACTGTCAACGGAGCCCATCACTACCCGGCCTGACGGCCGGCTTTGCGAAAGGGGCGTGCGGTCAGCACGGCAAGGGGAATGGCGAGGAGCAGCCCCGAAACGGCAGGCAATGCCACGATCGCCGCAAAGCTGCTGCCCATGCCGAAGCATCCCATGATTAGAAGCCCAATGGCGGTGTGCGCGCCAAACCGACGTGCCGCCCCTGTCCAGGTAACCTCTCGAGCCGCCCGCGGCTGCACCGTCCATCCGCCGAAGCGTCCGCGTGCCAGCTGCAACAAGGTCACCGATCGCTCGAATGCCTCCAATGTGTCGAGCATGAAGCCCAGCACCATCTCCCGTGCCATGCTACGCAGCAGGGTTGCGCGCCTGAAGTGGCCGGGCCGGAGCAGCGCCTCGCCATAGCCAGCAAGCTTCGGCAGGTTTGACACGACGAAGCCGAGGACAAGCAACAGGAGAAGTGCTCCGCGTGGGGTCCCCTCGCCGCCTCCGGTTGCGACATTCAGCGCGGCCATGGGCAGCAGCGCAAAGCGCAGGGGCGCCAGCGCATAATGCAGGATCGCCTCCAGCATCTGAAGCCGGCCCAGCCTGCCGAATTCGGGCCGTAGCAGCAGGTGCCGGTACTGAAGGTTACCGGCAGCCCAACGCAGATCGCGGGAGAACAGGGCCATCAGATCAGGCGGGTGCCGCTCCCAAGACCCGGCATCCTCCGGCAGCACCCGCACCGCCCAGCCGCGGGCATGCAGCCGCGCTGCTTCGGCGTAGTCATGGCTGAGGATGCAGGAACCGTCCGGAAGTATCGGCAGTCTTGCGTCGCGGCGGAAAGCGCTGATGCGGATCAGCGCATTGTGCCCCCAGTAGAGCTGCGAAGGTCCCAGCCACCAGGCCTGGCCCGTGACCCAAGCCCGCGTCCCGTGCTGCTGGCCGAAACCAAAGAGTCGGGCAAACCACGTCTGCACGCCGCGGCCGGAGACCGCTGTCTGCAGGATCGCCATGCGCGGCTCAGCCTGCATGGTGCGAACCAGCCGAGCGACGGTTCTGGCCGACATGCTGGAGTCCGCGTCAAGCACCAACGCATATTCGAAGCCGGCGGCGTGATGGTCCAGGAACTCCATCAAGTTGCCCGCCTTGAAGCCAAGGTTTTCGGCCCGACGCCGGTAGCGCACCGCGCCTGTCGGGAACTGGGAGGCAATCGCCGCCACCGCCTCCGCCTCTGCCCGCGCCTTTTCGCCCGGCGGCGTGTCGGAAAGGATGCCGAGAACGAAGCGGTCGCCATGCTCCAGCCTCAACTCCTGCAGCAGGCAACTCAAGGGCGGCAGGACCGCCTCCATGTCTTCCAGCCGCACGCAGAGGGCCAGCAACGTCCGGTCGTGGACCATGGCGTCAGCCCGCCTCAGCGCTGGCAGAACATAAGCCGAGGGTTGCCTTACGAAGAGCAGGATGGCGAGGCCGGCAAGCCCTGTCGCAGCGGTCAGGCCAAGCCATGGTGCGTTCGCGGCAAGGCTAGCCATCATTAAAGCTTCCCAGAATGTCCAGCCACCCGCTGCCAGCACATGCCAACCAAGCACGGCGAGCATGAGAGCGATGCCGACAGCCAGGGCGGCAACGAAGGCCCGACGCAGCCCCAATGGCTCAGCAGCGCGGGATGCGGTCACTGCCGGGCGGGTGAACCGGGTACTTCCCGAAGCTTGGCTATCCTTCGCCAGGTAGGCTTCAATACTTGTGTCCGGATCGATCAAACTGTTTGCCCCGCCACGCCCAGAGGTATTTGCAAGATGGGAACATCACGCCGAGCTGCAGGTCGCGGCCAGGTCGCAAATGCCTTTGCAAGCACGATATGGGGCAGAGCATGGAACCCCCAAGCGCTGGGGCTTT
This sequence comes from Belnapia sp., assembly GCF_059504005.1. NCBI lineage: Bacteria > Pseudomonadati > Pseudomonadota > Alphaproteobacteria > Acetobacterales > Roseomonadaceae > Belnapia > Belnapia sp. The sequence goes on from NZ_JCACHU010000143.1 coordinate 19,606, forward strand.
ATGATAGCCGGAGGCCGGAGGAACAATGGATATGTCAGCAAGCGAGCAGGCGAGATCTGGGCCGATGGAGCTCGGGCAGCCCTACGACCCGGTGAGCCGCGCGTTCCACTGGCTTGTCGTTGCACTGGTTCTGGTCCAGGTCACCATCGCGCTCGTGCTGCCTTCCATTCTGCCCAAGTCGGCGGAAGACAGCATCGCAGCCTGGCATCTCGCCACTGGCTCCACGATCCTTCTCGTCATGCTGCTGCGGTTTGCCTGGCGGTTGACCCACCCAATGCCGCCGGCCCCAGCCGATCTTTCGCCAGGCTTGCGCATCCTTGCGCGTGCGACGCACTGGGCTTTCTACCTCGTACTCATCCTGTTGCCGCTTATCGGCTGGATGGCCGCAAACGCCTATGGGACGACGCCTCGGCTACTCGGGCTCATCCCCTTGCCCAGGTTACTCGCCCCCGACCAGGCGGCGGCTGAGACGATTGGCGGCGTCCACAAAGTCGTGGCGGCGCTGCTCCTGGCACTGATCGCAACGCATGTATCGGGCGCGCTGTATCATGCTCTCGTCAAGCGGGATGGGGTGATCTGGCGCATGGTTCCAGGGCGAACACGGGTCTAGATTCGTCATCGGTAACCGATGAGGGCAGCGAGGAGGTCGGCAGCTGGTTTGTCCTGATTTGGGACGATGCGATGGAAGGCCTTGACATAGCGACATTGCGATGCGGTTGCGGAGGGTCACCCCTCTCGGGGTGTAGGGGCGGAACAGGTCGGGCATGGATGCGCCCGGGTTGAATGCCGAATCAGTGCCTTTTTGCCTCCTAGCCTTTCAGCGCTTCATCCGCATCGCAGGAAGCCGGGATAACCCCTGGCGGCGACCTCGTCGCAAATGGCACGATAGCGCGCCATCCCACCGGCATAGGGCATGAAGACCCGCGGCTTGCCTGGCACATTGGCGCCGAGATACCAGGAATGACGGGCCTGCGGCAGCAAGGTTGACCGTGCTGCGTCATTGACCTGGGCCACCCAGGCGTCCATCGCGGCCTCTGTCGGCTCTATCTGCGCCAGGCCCTCCGCACGCAGCTGGGCGATGCAGGCGGTGATCCATTCGACATGCTGCTCAATCGCGACCGGCATGTTGCAGAGCACCGAGGGACTGCCGGGTCCTGTGATGGTGAAGAGGTTTGGGAACCCAGCCACCTGCAGGCCCAGGTAGTTGCGCGGCCCAGCCTCCCAGGCCTTGGCCAGAGCCAGGCCGTCCCGGCCTTCTATGTGCATCTTCAGCAGCGGGCCGGTCATGGCATCGAAGCCGGTGGCGAAGACGATGATGTCGAGCGGGTACTCCGCCTTCCCCGTACGGATGCCCGATGGCGTGATACGCTCGATCGGCGCATGGCGCACATCGACGAGCGTGACGTTCGGACGGTTGAATGTCGCAAAGTAGTCGCTGTCGATCGGCGGACGCTTGGCGGCATAGGGGTGATCGATATCGGCCAGCAGCTCGGCCGTAGCGGGGTCCTGAACGATCTCCCGGATTTTGTTCTTCAAGAACTCCGCCGCGGTGTCGTTCGCTTCCTTATCGATCAGAAGATCGCGGAAAGCGGCGCGGAACTGCAGCCCTCCCTTGGCCCAGGCTGCTTCATAGATGGCCTGGCGCTGCTCGGCAGTCACCTCCCAGACCGACCGGTCCTCGATGACGAAAGGGTGGCCGTTGGGGGTGCTTTGCATGATGCGTTGGAGTTCGGCGTGGTTGCTCCTCACCCATTGCTTGAATTCGGACGTCAGCGGCGCATTGTGCGCCGGCACGCTGTAATTCGCCGTGCGCTGGAACACGGTGAGATGCGCCGCTGCGGCGGCGATGACAGGTGTTGCCTGGATACCGGTAGAGCCCGTGCCGACAAGGCCGACGCGCTTTCCCCGGAAGTCCACGCCTTCATGCGGCCACTGCCCCGTGTGGTACCAGCGGCCCGCGAAGTCGGAGAGGCCAGGAAAGGCCGGCACGTTGGCGGTTGAAAGGCAGCCCACGGCAGTGATGAGGAACTGCGCCGTCAACCTCTCGCCGGCTTCGGTCGTCACGGCCCAGGACCTGGCCGCTTCGTCATAGCGGGCGCCCACGACGCGGGTGCCGAAGCGGATACTGCGCTTCAGGTCGAAGCGGTCGGCGACATGGTTCAGGTATCGTAGGATCTCCGGCTGCTCCGGGTAACGCTCGGACCATTCCCACTCCTCGAACAGCTCCTTCGAGAAGGTGAAGTTGTAGGAATGGCTTTCGGAGTCACAGCGGGCGCCGGGGTAGCGGTTCCAGTACCAGGTGCCGCCCACGCCATCACATGCTTCCAAGACCTGGACGTTCAGCTCTAACCTGTCACGCAGGCATAGTAGCTGATACAGGCCGGAGAAGCCGGCGCCGATGATGAGCGCGTCGAAGGTTCGGGCGGCCGGAGCGGGCGTCATGTCGGGCATAGCGTTCAATCCTCCCGGAATGGTCGGCATGAGCAGCCTTGGCGGGGCGCCTGTTCAAGATGCCGATGATGACGCCAGACCCAACACCTGTTCAAGCCTGGCCGCATTACTTCGAGAGGTCTTCCGGGCCCGCACAAAAGCGTGGAGACTGGAAGACGCCACTACACCTTGGGCGTATGCTCCCGAGTTGTGGGTGGAAGCGAGTCTTCACGCCGCGCAGGCGCAGATGACCGTATTGCCGGAACGCGAAAGACTCTTCTTTAAAACGGGGCGGGAAAGCATCGAAAAGCAGTATGACCCGGCCGAGGCCGCGGCGGCGCCTCTCCCACCAGCCACCGCCGCCCGCGCATCCTGGCCCGAGCCGGGAAGGGGCCGGGGCACCCGATGAGGATTTCAATGACTCCCGGCTCGAGCGCCGATGCCTCTGCGCTGCGGCGCACTACCTCGATCAGCGGCATGGTGTCGGCCTGCGTGCTGATCGCGGGCGAAGAAGCCGTCGCCGAGCCGATCCGCCGGACCACTACCTCGAATGGCCGACGACGACGATGAGCATCGCCCTCGCCCACGGCTTTGGATTGCAGCTCACCCGGCGATGGCGACGTAGCAGCCGGCGAGAGCGGCGCTGCCCTTGTGCCGGAGCGCCCGCATGACCGCGACATATTCGTCCTCACGGCGCCCGCACTCCTCGAAGGGCACCCCGATTGCGACGAACTCTTCCCACAAGCATGCAACGCCGATGCCGAGTTCGATCCGCCCACCGCTCATGTGGTCGAGTGCCGCCACCTGCTTCACCAGTACAAATGGATTGCGCAGCGGCAGGCAGCGGCGCATCGTCTGTCCCTGCCTCAAAAGCCTGACCCCAGTACAAACTCTTGATCGAGCCGCATGCTTCGGGTGACGCCGGGGGTCGAGGGTGGCTACGGTCGGGTCCGCGAAGCCTCCTTTCCGAGGCCAGCTTCGTGCTCCAGTTCGGCGTTGAGCACCGCCCCGACCAAGACGGCCACCGAAGACACCCAGGCCCACAGCATGAAACCGAGCACGCCGCCTACCGAGCCGTAGAGCCGGTCGTAACCGCCTACTCTCTGTATATACCACGACACCGCCGCCGAACCAAGCAGCCAGGCGATGGCGGCCACGACCCCGCCCCAGCTGACCCACTGCCATCGCGGACATTCCCGGCACGGACCGAGACGGTAGGCCAGGGCGAGGGCAATCGAGACAACCGCGAGCAGAACCGGCCAGCACAGAAGGTTGAGCAGCCGGTCCGCGGTCTCAAGCGGTGCGCCGAGCGCAAGCGGTACGCCTAGCACGCCGCCGAGCGCCAGCACGACTGGGGTGCGGCACGGTTCGATGAGACAGCCGACTGCGGTAGAGATCACCGCAACC
>NZ_JCACHU010000144.1:0-86162 GCF_059504005.1 Belnapia sp.
CGACCGATGCAGAACCGAATGGATCAGCCAGCCACTCCGGTCACAGAGCCTAGTCCAGCTGGAGGTCGAGCTCCTTGACCTTGCCCGCCCAGTAGCCGCTCTCGCCGCGGACCGCCTCGGCGAAGGCGGCGCGGGGGCGGTCGGGGGCGGGCTCCAGCCCGTCATGGGCCAGGCGGTCGAGGAATCTCGGCATGGCCGTGGCGCGGCGGGCCGCGGCCTCCAGGCGGTCCATCAGCTCCGCCGGCGTGGCGGCCGGGGCGAAGACGCCGTGCCAGCCGGTGATGACGGTATTCGGCAGGCCGGCCTCGGCGAGGGTCGGCACATCCGGCAGGGCGGCGATGCGGTGCCCGCCGGTCACCGCGATGGCGCGCAGCTTGCCCTCGCGCAGCAGGGCGAGCGCCGGCGGGGGCGAGGAGAAGTTCATTGTCACCCGCCCGGCGACGAGGTCGAGCAGCGCGGGCGCCGTGCCGCGATAGGGGACATGCTCCATCTCCACATCCGCCGCCTCGGAGAAGAGCACCCCGGCCAGGTGGTTGGCATTGCCGATGCCGCCCGAGGAGTAGGTGAGCCTGCCCTTCGGCTGTCCGCGGATGTAGCCGAGCAGCTCCGGCAGGGTGCGGGCCGGCACGTCCGGATGCACGACGAGCACGTACTGGTAGGAGGAAACCTGCGCCACCGGCTGCAGCGCCGTGGCGAGGTCCAGGCGCTCGCCCTTCTGCAGGTGCGGGTTGACAACGATGTTGGTGGAGACGGCGAAGAGCAGCGTCGTCCCGTCCGCGCGCGCGCGGGCAACGCTCGCCGAGCCGACCTGGCCGGCGGCGCCGCCGCGGTTGTCGACCACGACCGTCTGGCCAATCTCCGCGGCAAAGACCTGGGCGAACTCCCGGCCCGTGATGTCGGTGCCCCCGCCGGCCGCATAGGGCACGACGACGGTCACCACGCGCGGCGCCTGGGCCCGGGCGGGGCGGACCAAGCCGGCGGCGCCGAGGCCGAGCAACAGGCTCCGGCGGGCAAGGTGGGTCATGGCGGGCCTCCCCGGTGGCTTGGGCATTCGGCCGGCCCCAGGCCGGTATCCTGGCCTGCGCCGTGCCGCCCGATTCACGCCTGCGGTCGCACCGACCCTCGGCGATCCCGCTCTAGACCCGGCGGCACGCGCGGGCAATACCGGCTTTGTTGCATCATTGGCGCTTGATCCTTCGCCGCTTTCCGCGTTGACCTAGGAGCGCAGCCAAAACAGGGGAGGAAGCTCATGGCACGGGTCGCACTGGTCACCGGCGGGCAACGCGGCATCGGCGCCGCGATCAGCGAGGGGTTGAAGGCGGCCGGCCGCACGGTCGTCGCCAGCTATGCGGGCAACGACGCGGCCGCTGCCGCCTTCACCGAGCGCACCGGCATCCCCTGCTACAAATTCGACGTGGCGGACTACACCTCCTGCGCCGAGGCCGTGGAGAAGATCGAGGCCGAGATCGGTCCGATCGACATCCTGGTGAACAATGCCGGCATCACCCGCGACGGCACGATGAAGCGCATGAGCCGCGAGATGTGGGACAGCGTGATCGATACCAATCTCGGCTCCTGCTACAACATGGCGAAGCTGGTCTGGGACGGGATGACGGCGCGGAAATTCGGCCGCATCGTCAATATCGGCTCGATCAACGGCCAGGCCGGGCAGTACGGCCAGGTGAACTATGCCGCGGCCAAGTCCGGCATCCACGGCTTCACCAAGGCGCTGGCACAGGAAGGCGCGCGGCTCTCCATCACCGTCAACGCCATCGCCCCGGGCTATGTCGATACCGAGATGGTGCGCGCGGTGCCGCCGGACGTGCTGGAGAAGATCATCGCCCGCATCCCGCGCGGGCGGCTCGGCACGGCGGAGGACATCGCCCGCGGCGTCGTCTTCCTGACGGCGGACGAGGCGGATTTCATCACCGGCTCGACGCTCTCCATCAACGGCGGCCAGCACATGTACTGATGCACCCGCGGCGCCGTGCGGGCCCCGGCCCGCGCCCGGCGTCCGGACCGAGCCTCCGTTCCGCGGCTAGGCTGCGGAAGGGTCCCCGGCGGCGGGGAACAGCATCCGCCGCCGGCCGTTCAGGGCATCTCCTGCACGAGGGGACATGCCAGTGAGCAACAAGCACAATATCGGTTCCGACAACCCCGGCGACGGCCGCAGCGTCGACACGCCGCGCCCGCCGGACGACCTGGAGCGCAACCCGGGCATCGGCACGTCCAAGGGCGTCTTCTCCCGCACCGGCGCCGACCCCGAGGCGATCGAGGGCGACAACACCATTGAGGGCGATGTCATGAACGACGTCAGCCCCTCGGGCGCCGTCGCGCCGAATGCGCGCGGGCGGACCAACAAATAACCGTCTGGCCCTTCGCCGCCCCCCGCGCCATGCTCGGCGCGGGAGGGTTCCGGCATGGGTTACGCAGTCCTGGCCTTCGATGGCGATGACGAGGGCGCCCCCGCGCGGCGCATGGCGGCGCGGGAGCGGCATCTGGCGGTGATCACGGAATGGGCGGCGGATGGGCGGCTGGCGCTCGGCGTGCCGCTCTTCACCGCGGCAGGGCAGGTCGCCGGCTCGCTATTGGTGCTGGAGGTGCCGGACCAGGCCGGGCTCGACGCCTATCTCGCCGCCGAGCCCTTCAACCATGAGGGCGTGTGGCGGCGGGTGGAGACCCACCCGTTCCGCATCGCCCCCCTGCCCTACCGGCCGCTGCCGCAGCCCGGCGCCCCCGTCGCCAGCGCGCCGACCCATAGCGTCGTCATCGCCATGGACGGGCGGGATGCGGGGGCGGAGCAGCGACGGCTCGCCGTCCGCGGTGCGCATATGGATCGGGTGAAGCCGATGGCGGCCGACGGGACGCTTGCCATGGGCGGCGCCATCCTCGATGCGCCTGAGGGCCGGATGATCGGCTCCATCGCCGTGATCGCAAGGCCCGACGAGGCCTCGGCCCGGGCTTGGCTGGCGGAGGACCCCTACGTCACCGGCGGCGTCTGGCAGGAGACCACGCTCTACGCGACGCGCTTCGCCCCGCTGCCCTACCGGCCGCTGCCGGGCGCGGCATGAGCCACGACCTCCGCCTCTGCTTCGTCGGCGACAGCTTCACCGCCGGCGCTGGCGACGAGACGGCGCTCGGCTATGTCGGGCGCATCACGGCGGCGGCCTGGGGCCGGGGCGTGGCGACGACTTCCTACAACCTTGGCATCCGCCGCGACACCAGCGCCGATATCCGCCGCCGTGCCGAGACGGAGGTGCTGGCCCGGCTGCTAGCCGCCAGCGGCGACACCCATGCGGTGGTGTTCTGCTTCGGCGCTAATGACGTCACCTTGGAGGATGGCATGCCGCGGGTGCCGCTGGAGGCGACGCTCGACAATGCGGCGGCGCTGCTCGGCTGGTCGGCGGCGCGCTGGACGACCTTGATGCTCGGGCCGCCGCCGGCGCTGCACGATGCCGATCACGATGCGCGCACCGCCGCCCTCTCGCCCGAGCTCGCCGCGGTGGCGGCGGCGGTGCAGGTGCCCTTCCTGCCGCTGCACGGGCCGCTCTCGGGCAGCGCCGCCTGGCGGCATGGCGCGGCGAAGGGCGACGGCATCCACCCCGACGGCGCCGGCTACGCCGCCATGGCGGGGCTGATCGAGCACTGGAAGCCCTGGCGGCAGCTGAGCGGCGGCTAAGGCGAACCCCGACCGGGCGGCAACAGCGGATCCGAGCAATTCGCCCAGGCGGACACCAGGCCAGGGCGGCTTCGGCGGCCGCACCAAGGCCCGCGGCGCCCGGATCACCGAGAGGATATTGGACGCGATCCTTCCGGTATGCGTTCTTTCGCCTCTGGATTGTGGAGACGCCCTGCCATGGCACAAATCTGTGCGGTGGTCCTCACCTATAACCGGAAGGAGCTGCTCGGCCGCTGCCTCGCCGCGCTGGCGGCGCAGACGCGGCCCTGCGACCGCATCATCGTCCTCGACAATGCCAGCACCGACGGCACGCCCGCCATGCTGGAAGCCTGGCTCGACCGGGTCGAGGTGCATGTGCTGGCGCGCAACATCGGCGCCGCGGGGGGCTTCAACCTGATGATGCGGCTCGGCTACCAGGCCGGGGCCGACTATGTCTGGGTGATGGACGACGACGTGCTGCCGGAGCCCGATGCGCTCGAGCAGCTGCTGCAGGCCGCGGCGCTCCTGGCGGAGCGCCAGGTCAAGCCGGCCTTCCTCAGCTCCGTCGTGCGGGCAGCCAGCGGCGAGGCGATGAACGTGCCGGAGGTCGATCGGCGGCGGAACCCGCTTGCCTACGAAAACTGGCCGGCGCTGCTGGAGCACCGGATGGTGCCCGTCATCCGCACGGCGCTGGTTTCCGACCTGGTGCCGCGGGAGACGCTGCAGCATCACGGCCTGCCGATCGCCGACATGTTCATCTGGGGCGAGGATACCGAGTTCACGCTCAGGGTGACGAAGAACCGGCCGGGCTTCGTGGTCGGCGGCAGCTGCGCGCTGCATCTCCGCCGCATCGCCGGCACGCTCGACATCCATACCGAGCGCGACCCTGCACGCATCGCCTATCACTTCTACAGAATCCGCAACGACGTCTTCCTTAAGCGGCGCTTCGAAGGCCCGCGTGCAGTGCTGCGGCTGGTGCGCCAGCAGGGGTTGCAGGCACTCCGCCTCGCACTCGCGCGGGACTATGCCAAGGCGGGGATCATCCTGCGCGGGCTGCGGGCGGGCTTCCGCTTTGCGCCCTCGATCGAGGCGGCCGACAGCCCGTTCACCGCCGCACCGGTTCATCGCCTGACGGGTGAGGTTGGGCCCGCGCAATCACGGCCTGGTCAGGAATTAATGACTGGCTCTTCATGATTGGCTTGAGTTCGATATAATTCTTGTCATGAACGGATAAGTGTGTCCTCCAGCTCTCGCGCCGCGGTTACGATCCGCCACATTCAAGACCGGCACAACGGCACACCGAGCGGACACAGCGATGAACCAAATGGCGGCAACCTTCCACAAGCCGCAGTTGCAGCGCCCGCGCTGGATCTTCGCGGGCGGCCAGGTGCGGCCCTGGGAGGAGGCGGTGCTCCACGTCACCTCCGAAGGCTGCCAGCGCGGCATGAACGTCTTCGAGGGGCTGAAGGGCTTCTGGCAGCCCGACGGGCGGTTCGGGCTGCTGGCGATGCGGCGCCACCATGCGCGGCTGAAGCGCTCGGCGGCGCTGATGCACATGCCCTTCGAGATGAGCTTCGAGGAGTACGACGCCGCCTGCCACGCCATCACCGCCTGCCAGCGCGAGCCGGAGCACAACATGTGGATCCGCTCCACGCTGTTCCTGGTGGAGGGCCATTGGGGCATCGGCGACGCCACCGACCTCGTCCTGGCCGCCTACCACTATCCGCGCGGCATCCCGTCGCGGATGGCGACCGGCGTCTCCACCTGGCGGCGGGCCGCGGACAACGCCGTGCCCGCGCGCATCAAGTCGAGCTTCAACTACCTCTCCGCCCGCTTCGCCAAGATCGAGGGACGCAGCCGCGGCTATCCGGAGATGGTGCTGCTGAACCAGCAGGGGCGCGTCGCGGAATTCATCGGCTCCGGCCTGGTGATGGTGCGCGACGGCGCCGTCTATGCGCCGCCGGCGAGCGAGGGCGCCTTCGAGAGCATCACCATCGACATCATCGCGGCGCTTTGCGCCGATCTCGGCCTCCACTTCGAGCGGCGGCCGATCGAGCGGACGGAGCTCATCATCGCCGACGAGATCGCCGCCGTCGGCACGCTGAACGACATCACCGTCATCGGCTCGATGGATGAGCGGATGATGGGCCCCTCCCCCGTGCTGGACCGCATCCTCCTCCGCTACCTCGACGCCTGCGAGGGGCGGGATCCGCACCCGGCGGTCGACCTCACCTTCGGCGACTAGGGCAAACTCCGATCAGGTGGAATCACCTGATCGGAGTTTGCTCGATTGAGCAGCAAGCCAGAGCGTTCGGGAGCCGATCCGAACGGAACCGGCTCTAGGGCCCGGTGAGCAGCCGTGCCGCGGCCCAGCTCACCAGCGAGACGACGATCGAGCCCAGCACCGCCGGGCCGAAGCCGTCGACCCGGAAGCCCGGCAGCAGCGCGGCGGTCAGGCCAAGCATCGCCGCGTTGATGACCAGCAGGAAGAGGCCGAGGGTCAGGATCGTCAGCGGCAGGGACAGCAGCACCAGCACCGGCCGCACCACCGCGTTCACCAGCCCGAAGATGAGCGCCGCCAGCAGCAGGCTCGGCAGGCCGCGCACGGCGATGCCGGAGACCAGCTGCGTCGCGGCCCAGAGGGCGAAGGCGGTGATGACGAAGTGGGCGAGGAATCCCATGGAGGCGTCTCCGCAAAAGCTGCGGCGCAGCATATGGTGCCGCCGCTCGTCGGGAACCCATTCAACTTGTCGAACAAGGCGACGCTGGCCGGCTGTGCCGCCCTGGCCCTCTGGGCCTTCCTCGCGCCTCTCGCGCGCCTCGCGCAGCCGCTGCCGCCGCTGCTGCTGACCGCGCTCGGCTTCGCCGCCGGCGGGGTGTTGGGGCTGGCCGTGGTGGCGGCGCGCGGGCGGCTCGGGACCCTGCGGCAGTCGCCGCTGGCCTGGGCGCATGGGGTGGGCGGGCTGGCGGGGTACCATGCGCTCTACTTCGCGGCGCTGGCCCTCGCCCCGCCGCTCGAGGCCAACCTGCTGAACTATCTCTGGCCACTGCTCATCGTGCTGCTGGCGGCGCCGCTGCTGGGGCTGCCGCTCGGGCCGCGGCGGCTGGCGGGGGTGGCGCTGGGGGCGGCAGGGGCGGCGGTGCTGCTGGCGGGCGGGGCGCGCTTCCCGGCCGAAGCCATGGCGGGCTTCGCCTGCGCCATCGGGGCGGCGCTGACCTGGGCGCTCTACTCCGTCCTCGCCGGCCGGCTGCAGGGGGTGCCGACCGAGGCGGTGGCGGGATTCTGCCTGGTCTCCGCCCTGCTGGCGCTCGCCGCGCATCTCGGCATCGAGGCGCCGGCCATGCCGGGGGCGCGGCAATGGCTCGCCGTGCTGCTGATGGGGCTCGGGCCGATGGGGGCGGCCTTCTTCCTCTGGGACATCGGCATGAAACGGGGCGACCCGCGGCTGCTCGGGACGCTCGCCTATGCGACGCCGATCGCCTCCACCCTGCTGCTGATCGCGATCGGCGAGGGCATTCTCACCTGGCAGGTCGCGGCGGCGGCGGGGCTCGTCGCGGGCGGCGGCATCCTCGCCGCCCGCGCCTGATCAGCTGCCGACCTTCAGCGTGCTGGTGAGGCCGCGGAGGCAGGCGAGGATCGAGAGCGGGGTGATCCGGCCGGTGCGCGGGTTCTCCTCGCTCGGCACGTTCTCGATGGTCATGGTGAGGCGGGCGGCGGCGGCCTCGACGCGGATGGTGTGGGTGTTGCGCGTCACCGCCGGGTCGGCCCAGATCTCGACCTTGGTGCGCTCCGGGCCGATGCCGGCGAGGGCCAGCGCCGCGGCGACGTTCACATTGGCCGGGAAGCCGCGCGCCGCGTCGAAGGCGTTGCCCTTGAAGACGAGGCGCGGCGCCGTCAGGCCTGCCACCTCGATGCCGTTCTCGACCAGGTAGGGCGCGCCCTCGAGGCCGCGGGGCGGCTTCCGCGTCTCGATGGTGACGCTCGCCACCTCGCCCTCGGCGGCGGCGCGGACGGCATCCAGGCCGAGCAGGGCGCCGGTCGGGACCACGATGCGGGCGCCGGTCTCCCGTGCTCGCTCGACGAGGTGCATCCGCGGCAGCAGGGCGCCGACGCTGGAAGGCACGAGGATGCGGCCGCCGGCGATGGCGGCTTCGGCGATGGTCTCGAAGACGGCGGCGGGGGCGGCCTCGACGACCACATCCGCCGCCTCCGCAAGCCCGGCGAGCGGGACCAGCGCCGGCGGGTTGCGGAAGCCCGCGATGGCCTGGCGGGCCTTGCCCTGGTCCCGCGCGGCGACGGCGGTGAGGCGAAGGCCCTCCACCCCCGCATCCAGCGCCCGGGCCAGGTGGCCGCCGATGGCCCCGAGCCCGCCGATCGCCACGCGCAAGCTGCCTGCCATGTCCTCCTCCCCAATTCGTTCGTCATGGCGCTGTAGCGGAAGCGCGAGCGGCACGGAACCCGGCAGTCCACGCCGCTTTAGTGCAACGATACAAAAGCAAGGAGCCAGTCCGATGACATTCTCTCGCCTGATGCCCGGCCTCGCCGCGACCGCTCTGCTCGCCGGCCTCGCTGCCTGCGGCAACAGTACGCGCGATGGCACCGCGAGCAACCCGCCGAGCACCGCGTTGCAGCGCGCCTATGACCGGGCGACGGACAGCCCGCGCACCGCGGCCGATGGCCGCGGCAACAACCCGAGCGGCACGGCGGCCGAGCGGGCGGTGGACCGCGCCGCCGGCACCGACCTCTCCGGCGCCTATCCACGCCAGGCGGATGGCCGTCCGGGCAATCCGCCGGGCACTGCGGCGGAGCGGGCCTATGACCGCGCCACCGGTTCCAACACCTCCGGCGCCTATCCGGCCCGGCGTTGAGCCAAGCGGCGGGCGCAGGTCAGACGACCGGGCTGCGCCCGCCATCCACGTTGATGGCGGTTCCGGTGACGTAGCCGCCGACCTGGCTGCACAGATAGAGCGCCAGCCCGGCGAATTCCTCCGGCTTGCCGAGGCGGCCGACGGGCACGGGCCTGCCCATCTCCTGCTTCCACTCCTCCCAGGTGATGTTGCGCTGGTCGGCCGCGTGGCGGCGGACCCACTGGTCGCTCTCGATGATGCCGACCAGCATCGCATTCACCAGGATGTTGTGCTTCGCCCCCTCATTCGCCTGCACCTTGGTCAGCGCCATGCCGGCGGCGCGGCTGACGGCCGTTGGCGCGCCCTCGGCGGGCGGGGCCTTGGCGCCGATGTTCAGCACGTTGATGATCCGCCCCCAGCGCCGCGCCTGCATCCCCGGCCAGCAGAGCCGGGCGAGGCGGATGGCGGCGAAGAGCTTCAGGTCGAGGTCGGCCTGCCAAAGTGTGTCGGAGACCTCGAGGAACGGCCCGCGCTGGCTGGTCCCGGCATTGTTGACCAGGATGTCCACCTCGCCGAGGGCCCGTTCTGCCTCGGCGAAGGCCTGCTCGCAGCCCTCGGCGGTGGCGATGTCGGCGGAAATGGCGGCGACCTTGGCGGCAGGGGCAACGGCCCGGATCTCCGCCCCGGCGCGGGACAGCGCCTCCTCGCCGCGGGCGACGATCGCCACATGGCCGCCCGCCTCGGCGAAGGCCTTGGCCATCGCCAGGCCGAGGCCCTTCGATCCGCCGGTGATGAGGGCGGCGCGGCCGTCGAGTGTCAGTTGCATGGATGCTCCCCGCGATGGCTTCGGGGCATCCTGGCGCGGCCTGCCGGCTTGGGGAAGGAGGGGTGGGGCGACCTACGGGGCTCGAACCCGTGACATTCGGCACCACAAGCCGACGCTCTGCCAGCTGAGCTAAGGCCGCCACACGATCCCGCCGCGGCTGGCACCGCGACGGGGCAGGACATAGGGCTAGCCGGCCACCGCCGTCAACTGTCCGCCACCGCGGGAGGCGACCCAATTCCGCAACCGCTCCAGCGCCGCATCGATCACCGCCTCGCCCTTGCAGAAGGCGAAGCGCGCGTAGTGGTTCGGCGCGTCGGCGCTGGCGTAGAAGGCGGTGACGGGGATGGCCGTCACCTTCGCCTCCTCCGTCAGCAGCCGGCAGAAGGCCACGTCGTCGCCGGTGAAGCCGAGCGGGCGGAAGTCCGTGGTGATGAAGTAGCTGCCCTGGGTCGGCAGCACGCCGAAGCCGAGCTCGGCGAGGCCCGTCGCCATGCGGTCCCGGCGGGCCTGGAGGCTGGTGGAAAGGCCGGCGAAATAGGCATCCTCTTTGGCCAGCCCGACGGCCACGCCCCGCTGCAGGTTGGGCGGGGTGGTGAAGGTGAGGTTCTGGTGCGCCTTCGCCACGTTCGGCGCCAGCGACCGGTCGCAGGTGATGTAGCCGACCTTCCAGCCGGTCAGGCTGAAGGTCTTGCCCGCGCTGCCGATGCGCATGCAGCGCTCCCGCATCCCCGGCAGGGTCATCAGCGGGATGTGCTTCCAGCCGTCGAAGGTCAGGTGCTCGTAGACCTCGTCGCAGATGGCGTAGCAGTCGTGCCGCGCGACCAGCTCGGCGATGAAGGCCAGCTCGGCGGCGGTGAAGACCTTGCCGGTCGGGTTCATCGGCGTGTTGAAGAGGATCGCCTTGGTCTTCGGCCCGAAGGCGGCGGCGAGCTCGGCGCGTGGCAGCTCCCATTTCGGCGGCGAGAGGCGGACGAGGCGAGGGATCGCGCCCAGCATCCGCACCACCGGCAGGTAGGTGTCGTAGAGCGGCTCGATGAGGACGCATTCGTCGCCGGGGTTGAGCACGGCCATGAGGCAGGCGGTGATCGCCTCCGTCGCGCCGGAGGTGACGATGACCTCGGCATTCGGGTCCGCCTCGATGCCGTAGAATCGCTTGTTGTGGGCGGCGACGGCCGCGCGCAGCTCCGGCACGCCGGTCAACGGCGGGTACTGGTTCCGCCCGTCCCTCAGCGCCGCGGCCGCGGCCTCGATGACGTCGTCGGGGCCGTCATAGTCGGGGAAGCCCTGGCCGAGATTGATGGCGCCGTGCTGCACGGCGAGCGCCGACATGACGGTGAAGATGGTCGTGCCGGTGGCCGAGAGCAGGTCGTTCTGGGGCTTCATCCGCCCGATGCCTTTCGAAGCCTGGTTTCGCTTCCTCCTTATATCGGCGCTAAGCCCCAGGCGGCAAATGCCCCTTCCTTGGGCAAAATGATGCAGGGAGAGGCGATCCCGGGTGCGAAACCCGCGGATTCCGCGGTCGCGCCCGATTGAACACGTGGCACGGGCCGTGCAAAACACTCGCCGCGGCGATGGCGCAACGGGTGCCCGCCGCGGGAAACGTCAGGCCGGAGAGGTCCGGGGTCGGTGTCCCGGTCAGGGACCAAACACGCTGGAACGCAAAGCGGAGCCGATGAAAAAGATCGAGGCCATCATCAAGCCCTTCAAGCTCGACGAGGTGAAGGACGCGCTGCACGAGATCGGCCTGCAGGGCCTGACCGTGGTCGAGGCCAAGGGCTTCGGGCGCCAGAAGGGCCATACGGAACTCTACCGGGGCGCCGAGTACGTCGTTGACTTCCTGCCCAAGGTCAAGATCGAGGTGGTCTGCACCGATGACCTCGTGGACCGCGCCGTGGAGGCGATCTCCCAGGCCGCGCGCACCGGGCGGATCGGCGACGGCAAGATCTTCATCTCCGACATCCAGGAGGTGATCCGCATCCGCACCGGCGAGCGGGGCGACGACGCGGTCTAGTTGCATCGCGATGCGCCGCGATTTCCGGATTTCGCGATAGGCCGGAATGGTGCATCAGTGCGGAGCATCAGCCGCAGCCGGGTTGCACCCGCGGCTTGCGGTGGAAAACCCGGCCAGGCGGCCGGGTCGCGCGGCGGGCCATGCCCGCGGCGCGGCAGGGGGCATCGTGGGGGCGCCGCAAGGCGCCCTGGGACCAATGGTACAGGATAGAAGCGCATGACGGACAAGGCAGCCGCCGTCTCCAAGGTCATGGAGATGATCAAGGAGCACAGCGTCGAGTACGTGGACTTCCGTTTCACGGACCCGCGCGGCAAGTGGCAGCACACCGCCCAGCACGTCTCCACTATGGAGCCGGAGGTGTTCGAGGACGGCATCATGTTCGACGGCTCCTCGATCGCCGGCTGGAAGGCGATCAACGAGTCGGACATGATCCTCATGCCGGACCCCGAGAATGCCTGCATGGATCCCTTCTCGGCCAAGCCGCAGCTCATCCTGTTCTGCGACATCATCGAGCCCTCGACCGGCCAGATGTACTCGCGCGACCCGCGCTCGACCGCGAAGCGCGCCGAGGCCTACCTGAAGTCGACCGGCATCGGCGACACCGCCTTCTTCGGCCCCGAAGCCGAGTTCTTCGTCTTCGACAGCGTGAAGTTCGGCACGGGCGGCAATTTCGGCCACTTCTCCCTCGAAAGCATCGAGGGCCCGGGCGCCAACATGAAAGACTACCCAGAAGGCAATATGGGCCACCGGCCCGGCGTGAAGGGTGGCTACTTCCCGGTCAACCCGGTCGACAGCGAGGTCGACCTGCGCGCCGAGATGCTCTCGACCATGATCGAGATGGGCGTCCCCGGCGAGAAGCACCACCATGAGGTGGCGCAGTCGCAGCACGAGCTCGGCACCAAGTTCGGCCCGCTGGTGCAGCAGGCCGACTTCATGCAGATCTACAAGTACTGCATCCACAACGTCGCCCACAGCTACGGCAAGACCGCGACCTTCATGCCGAAGCCGGTCTATGGCGACAACGGCTCGGGCATGCATGTGCACCAGTCGATCTGGCGGGACGGAAAGCCGCTCTTCGCCGGCAACGGCTATGCCGACCTGTCGATGGAGGCGCTCTACTACATCGGCGGCATCATCAAGCACGCCAAGGCGCTGAACGCCTTCACCAACCCGCTGACCAACAGCTACAAGCGGCTGATCCCGGGCTTCGAGGCGCCGGTGCTGCTGGCCTATTCGGCCCGCAACCGCTCCGCCTCCTGCCGCATCCCCTATGCGACGAGCCCGAAGGCGAAGCGCGTCGAGGTCCGCTTCCCGGACCCCGGTGCCAACCCCTACCTCGCCTTCTCCGCGATGCTGATGGCCGGGCTCGACGGCATCAGGAACAAGATCCATCCGGGCGACCCGATGGACAAGGACCTCTACGACCTGCCGCCGGAGGAGCTGAAGGGCATCCCGACGGTGTGCGGCTCGCTCCGCGAGGCGCTGGGCTCGCTCGAGGCCGACCACGAGTTCCTGCTCGCCGGCGACGTCTTCACCAAGGACCAGATCGAGAGCTACATCGAGCTGAAGTGGGGCGAGGTCTATCGCTTCGAGCACACCCCGCACCCGGTCGAGTTCGAGATGTATTACTCGGTCTGATCGGAGCCGATGCCGAGAGGGGGCCGCGCCGCGAGGTGCGGCCCTTTTCGATTCCGGGCCGGACGCCCTATCCTCGCCCGGGAGAGGGAACGCCATGCCAGAGACGCCGCCGCCCGCCGCCACCGGCCCGCTGAAGGGCCTCCGCGTGCTCGACCTCACCGCCGTGGTGCTCGGCCCCTTCTGCACGCAGATGCTAGGCGACTGGGGCGCCGACATCATCAAGGTTGAGCCGCCGACCGGCGATATCGTCCGCAATTCCGGCGTCCACCGAAACCGCGGCATGGCCTCGGTCTTCCTCGGCATCAACCGCAACAAGCGCGACCTCGCGATCGACCTGAAAACGCCGGAGGGGGCGGAGGTGCTGCGGCGCCTGATCCCCCGCGTCGACGTGCTGGTGACGAATATCCGCCCGGCCGGCATGGCCCGGCTCGGCTTCGGGCCGGAGGAGTGCCGGGCGCTCAACCCACGCCTCGTCTTCGCCGTCGCCACCGGCTTCGGGCAGGACGGGCCCTACCGCGCCAAGCCGGCTTTCGACGAGATCATCCAGGCCTCCTCCGGCTTCGCCGACATCGTCGGCGAGGAGCAGGGGCGGCCCGTCTTCGTGCCCTCGCTCATCGCCGACAAGGTGACGGGGATGGCGCTGCTCTCAGGCGTGCTGGCGGCGCTCTACCACCGCGAGCGCACGGGCGAGGGCCAGCTCGTCGAGGTGCCGATGCTCGAGACGCTAACGGCTTTCCTCAGCGTCGAGCACCTGGGCGGCCTCGGCTTCGAGCCGCGCGAGGGCGAGGCGGGCTACAAGCGCCTCCGCTACCGCAAGCCCGCGCCGACGAAGGACGGGCACATCACCCTGCTGCCCTACTCCTCGGCCAACTGGGTCGCCTTCTTCACCATGGCGGGACGCGAGGACCTGATCGAAACCCTCTCCGTGCGGGACCCGGTGAAGCGCAACGCGAACATCGAAGCCGTCTACGCGGCGATGGCCGAGGTCGCGCGCAGCAAGACCACGGCGGAATGGCTGGCGCTCTGCGAGCAGCACGACATCCCGGCGACCGGCTTCACCCGCATCGAGGCGCTGACGGAGCATCCGCACCTGAAGGCCGTCGGCATGTTCGAGGAGCATGACCACCCGAGCGAGGGCCGCATCCGCATGGCGAAGCCGCCGACGCGATTCGAGAAGACGCCGGCCAGCATTCGCCGCCTCGCCCCACGCCTCGGCGAGCACACGGTGGAGGTGCTGCAGGAGCTTGGCTTCACCGCCGCGGAGATCGCGGAGATGCAGGCGCGCAAGGTGATCCGCCAGGCATGACGCCCTCCCTCTCGCCCCGCATCCAGGCCACTGCGGCGCCTGCGATCCCCACCGTGCGCGGCTGGGCCTCGCGCTATGCCGGCGCGGCTGGGCCGCTGATCGACCTCACCCAAGCCGTGCCCGGCTATCCGCCGCATCCCGATCTGCTGGCGCGCCTCGCCACCCTCGCCGGCGACCGCGCCACTTCCGGCTACGGCCCGATCGACGGCGACCTGCCGCTGCGCGCGGCGCTCGCCGAGGACATGGCCGGTTTCTACGGCGCGGACATCGCGGCGGCCGACATCGCCATCACCGCGGGCTGCAACCTCGCCTTCGCCATGACGATGGCGGTGCTCGGCGGGCCGGTCGTTCTACCGGTGCCCTGGTACTTCAACCACCGCATGGCGCTCGAAATGGCGGGCATCCCGGCCATCCCCCTGCCCTGCCGCGCCGAGGACGGCTTCGTCCCGACAGCCGAGGGCATCGCGGCGGCGCTCAAGGCCGGCGGCCGCGTGCTGGTGCTGGTGACGCCGAACAACCCGACCGGCGCGGTCTATCCCGCCGCGCTGATCGCCGAGGCTGCCGCGCTCTGCCGCCGCCACGGCGCCTGGCTGGTGCTGGACGAGACCTACCGCGACTTCCTCCCCGCCGAAGCCTCCCCGCCGCACGACCTGTTCCGGGACGTCGGCTGGCGCGACGGCCTCGTCCATCTGTACAGCTTCTCGAAGGCCTATTGCGTGCCGGGGCATCGCGTCGGCGCCATCGCCTGCGGCCCGGTCTTCCGCGAGGCGCTGCTGAAGGCGCTCGACACGCAGCAGATCTGCCCGCCGCGCGCGGCGCAGGCGGCGCTTGCCTGGGCGGTGCCGGCGCTGCGCGACTGGCGCGAGGGCAACCGCGCCATCATGGCCGGACGCGGCGAGGCCTTCCGCAAGGTCGCGTCGCAACTGCCCGGCTGGCGGCTGGATGCGCATGGCGCCTATTTCGCCTATCTCCGCCTGCCGCCGGAGGGGCCGGGGGCGATGGCGGCGGCCGAGGCACTGGCGACGGAGCGCGGCCTGCTCGGCCTGCCGGGGCCCTTCTTCGGCCCGGGGCAGGAGCGGCATCTGCGCCTCGCCTTCGCCAATGTCGAACTGCCGGCGATCGGCGCCATCGCAGTCAGGGTAAGCAACGAAGAGGCTGCAAGGGCCTGAAGTTTTCGTGCTTGCGGTGAACAGCGGCTTGGGCTTCCCGTTGGTGCGCTGTCGCACGACGAAGGGAGACGACGACATGGCATCGAAGCAGGACGGCCGCCAGGGCGATCATGGCCAGGGCGATGTGAAGCACCCCGAGACCGACCGCCGCCTCAAGGAAAACCGCGGCAGCGAGGGTGGCCAGTCGGGCGGCCAGCATGCCGACAACACCGGCCAGCGCGGCCAGGTGAAGGACCCCGAGCATGACGGCCGGCTCAAGGAGAACCGCGACCAGGGCATCTCCAAGCACACCACGGACGGGCGCCAGGATGTCGAGCATGGCGGCCAGGGCCGGGTAAAGGACCCCGAGAATGACGGGCGTCTGAAGGAAAACCGCTAAGCCGGTCAGGAGGCCGGGTCGGGCGAGACGAATCGCTCGAACCCGGCCTCCGCCTCGCCCGCGCGCAACGGCACGCAGGCTGCGGGCGGCTCGGCAAGGAAGGCGATGCCGCGGTCGGCGAATGCGCCGAGCACCCGGTTGAGATGCCGCATCGCCCCGTTCGGCAGGTCGTGCAGCACCATCAGCAGCGGCGCCGTCGCCGCCTCGGCCATGGCGAGCGCTGTGTCAGGCCAGCCATCGGGATCGGCGAAGTCGCGGGGAACCGCATTCCACAGGACCATCGTATGACCACCGGCACGCAGATGCGCCGCGGCCGCGCGGTTCAGCAGATGCAGACCGAGCGCGCCGCCCCCGCCATTCGGACGGAACAGGCGCTCCGGCTCGCGCAGGGTGCCGAGCAGCGCATCCGCCTCCGCGATCTCCTGCACGGCCTCCGCCGCGCTGCGGCGCCCGAGCGGCGCCCCATGCGTCAGGGTATGGTTGCCGACGGGGTGCCCTTCCGCCCGCGCCCGCTCCGCCAGCCGTCGCGCCGTGGGGTCGCGCAGCCTTTCGCCCACCACGAAGAACATCGCCGGGATGCGGCGGCGGGCCAGCACCTCGAGCACCGTCTCCGTCACCCCCGGCGTCGGCCCGTTGTCGAAGCTAAGGCAGATCGGCTGCATCATCCTGGCGCCTCATGGCTCATGATATTGAGCAGCCGCCCGAAGGGATCGCGCAGGAAGAAGCGCCGCACGCCCCATGGCTCCCGCACCGGGCCGTATTCGACCGGCAGGCCGGCCGCGACCACCTTCGCATGCATCGCATCGAGGTCGTTGACCTCGATGGAGAGATCCGGCACCGGCTGGCCTGACCCGCCCTCGCTGGCGATGCTGAGTTGCGGCGCGGCGACGCCCTCGGCGGCATAGGTGCGGATCCAGCCCCCATCCATCGCCAGGCGCAGACCGAGGAGGCCGCCATAGAAG
This sequence comes from Belnapia sp., assembly GCF_059504005.1. Classification (NCBI taxonomy): domain Bacteria; kingdom Pseudomonadati; phylum Pseudomonadota; class Alphaproteobacteria; order Acetobacterales; family Roseomonadaceae; genus Belnapia; species Belnapia sp. The sequence goes on from NZ_JCACHU010000144.1 coordinate 16,798, forward strand.
GCCTCCGCCGCCGCCGGGTCGGGCGCTGCGATGTTCGCCACGATGCGCCGTACCGCCATGGGCTCAGGCCAGCGCGAATTTGGCGACGCAGAGCGCGGCGATCAGCCAGACCGCGCCGCTCACCTCCCGCGCACGCCCGGCCAGGAGCTTCAGCGCCGCGTAGGTGATGAAGCCGATGCCGATGCCGGTGGCAATGGAGAAGGTGAAGGGCATGGCGAGCGCGGTGATGACGGCCGGCACATACTCGGTCATCTCGTCCCATTCGACCGAGCGCAGCGCCTGCGCCATGAGGCAGGCGACGAAGACCAGCGCCGGAGCGGTGGCGAAGCCCGGGATCGCGGTTGCCAGCGGCGCGAGGAAGAGCGTCAGCAGGAAGAGCATGGCGACGGTCAGCGCCGTCAGCCCCGTCCGCCCGCCGGCCTGGATGCCGGAGGCGCTCTCGATATAGCTCACCGTCGTGCTGGTCCCGAGCACGGCGCCCATGATCGCGCCGCCGCTGTCGGCGAAGAGCGCGCGACCGAGATTGGGCACGGTGCCGTCCTTCCGCATGAGCCCCGCGCGATGCGTGGTGGCGATCAACGTGCCCGTATTGTCGAGCAGGTCGGCGAGGAAGAAGGTGAAGACGATGCCGATGAGGCCGATGCCGAGCGCGCCGGCGATGTCCATCTGCAGGAAGGTCGGCGCCAGCGAGGGTGGCGCGCTGACGATGCCGCCGAAGCCGGTCAGGCCGAAGGGCAGGCCGAGCAGCGCCGTCACCAGGATGCCGATGACGAGCGCCCCCGGCACCTGCCGCGCCGAGAGCCCGGCGATCAGGAGGAAGCCGAGGCAGGCGAGCAGCGTCGAGGTCTCGGACAGCTTGCCGAGCGTCACCAGCGTCGCCGGGTGGGCGGCGACGAGCCCCATCCCCTTCAGCCCGATCAGGCCGAGGAAGAAGCCGATCCCCGCCGCGATGCCGAGCTTGAGGCCGAGCGGGATGCCGTTCACCAGCCACTCCCGCACCCGCAGCAGGGAAACGGCGAGAAAGATCAGCCCGGAGAGAAAGACCGCGCCGAGGGCCACCTGCCAGGAGACGCCCATGCCGCCGACCACGGCAAAGGCGAAATAGGCGTTGAGCCCCATCCCCGGCGCAAGGGCGATCGGGAAGTTGGCCAGCAACCCCATCAACGCCGAGCCGATGGCGGCCGCGAGGCAGGTGGCGACGAAGGCGGCGCCCGCATCGATGCCGGCGGCAGCCATGATCTGCGGGTTGACGATGACGATATAGGCCATGGTGAGGAAGGTGGTGGCCCCCGCCAGCACCTCGCGCCGCGGCGTGCTGCCGCGGGCGGCGATCGAAAACAGGCTCTCCAGCATCCTCACCCCTCGTTTGCCCGAATCATCCCCCGCCGCAGCGGGTCGATCGCCTGCGCAGAGCACCGGCCATGGAAGGCGCCGCAATGCCCGGTGCCCGCTTGCAGGTGGTGCCGCCGCATCTTCACCGGCACGCCGCGGCCGAGACCGGGCGCCGCCATGGCCCGGCCGATGCCGCCGCTGTGGTCGCGCTCGCCCTCGGCCGCCATCGACACGGCGGAGCAGGTCACCTCCGGCCGAGCCATGCGACCGCGCCGCTCCTCGGGCAGCGCAGCCTCCGGGATGGCGGCGACGATCCTGGGGCAGGCATCCGCCGGCCGGTTCGTCACGGCGAAAGCCTTGCCGCAGCGACGCGCCGGACCTGCCCGTGATGCGCGCGCTCGTGGATCGAGGCTCATCGTCGTGACGCCTCCCCGTCCGCCGCTTGCCGGTGCGCGCCGGCTGCCGGGAGGGGAGTCAGACCCGGCCCGCTGCCCGACGCCGCCAGGGAGAGCATGTCCTGCCCCGCCTGGAGCATCTGGTCGGTCATCGGCTGTTCCTGTCGCACCCGGTCCGTGATGGCGCATGGTGACAGCAGGGCGCGGTTTCGCAACCGTGAACCGGCTGCGGGCTCCACGCCGCGCCCGGCATCCCTTGGCGCAACCGTTCTTCCTGGTCATCGGGCGGATTGCTGCCCCTTGCCTCTCCAGCCTGGCCATCGGGCCGAGCTTCGGGGCATGCCGCCCTTCGGCGGAGACCTGGATGGGTTGCGGCGGCGCCGGGCGCGAGGCCCGTGCGCGAACCATCCTCGGCAGGCTGTGGGTTGCATCGCCGGTTCGAGGTTCGGTGCCGGATTCCGGCGCAACCCATCGTCATGATGCCCGTCTTGACCGCAGCGCCCAGCAATCGTTACTCATCCGCCTTGTGGCCGTGGATCGTCCAACGGCGCGCAGCAACGGGCCGGGCACGTCGCCAGGATGACCGGGGCTCCAGCCGCGACGGGGAGGATGCCGGCCGGGGGCAGATGGAGCGGCACTGGACGCCGACCGATCTGGTCTGCGAGGTGACCCTGCCGCTCGACCGCGTCGCCCTGGCCGAGGAGGCCGGGATGGCGGCAGGGTAGAAGCGCGTCACGGGAGTTTCGCTATCGGCAGGACCCGGCGCGGCTGGCACTCTGCCGGCATGGCCCTTCCCCGCGCTTTCGTGCCGCTGCGGCATTCCGTCTTCCGCATGCTCTGGCTGGCGACGCTTGCCAGCAATATCGGCGGCTGGATGCAGAACACGGGCGCCGGCTGGCTGATGACCAGCCTGTCCCCCTCGCCCTTCATGGTCGGGCTGGTGCAGGCGGCGACCATGCTGCCGGTCTTTATGCTGGCCCTGCCGGCCGGGGCGCTGGCCGACATCGTGGACCGCCGGCTCTTCCTGCTCGGCGCCCAGGTCTGGATCCTGCTGATGGCGCTGCTGCTCGCGGTGCTGACGGTGACGGATTCGATCGGCCCCTGGGGGCTGCTCGCGCTGACCTTCGCCATCGGGGCGGGCAGCGCGATGAACTTCCCCGCCTGGGCCGCCACCACCAACGAGCTGGTGCCGAGGGAGGACCTGGTTGGCGCCATCGCGCTGAACGGCATCGGCTTCAACCTGGCCCGCGCGGTGGGGCCGGCGCTCGGCGGCTTCGCCATCGCCGCCGCCGGGCCGGAGGCGGCGTTCGGCCTGAATGCGGTCGCCTTCCTCGTGCTGATCCTCGCCCTGGTCTTCTGGCGGCCGGCCGAGGCGCCCCGGCGGATGCCAAAGGAGCACCTGGTCCCCGCCATGCGGGCCGGGATGCGCTTCGTCTCGGCAAGCCCGGCGATGCGGGCGGCGATCCTCCGGGCCTGCGCCTTCTTCCTCTTCACCGCCGCGGTCTGGGGGCTGCTGCCGCTCTTCGTCCGGCAGCAGCTGGGGCTCGGTCCGCAGGCCTTCGGGCTGATGCTCGGGGTCATGGGCTTCGCCGCCGTCGCCGCGGGCTTCGCCCTGCCGGCGCTGCGCGGGCGGCTCGACCGCAGCGGCACGGTGTTCTGGGCCTCGATCCTCGCCGCCCTCGCCATGGCGATCCTGGCCGTCTCGCATCACTGGGCGCCGGCGGCGCTCGGGATGCTGCTTTACGGCGCGGCCTGGATCGCCGCCGGCAGCACCCTCTCCGCCTCAGCCCAGCTGGCGGCGCCGGGCTGGGTCAGGGCGCGGGCGATCGCCATCTACCAGCTCAGCTTCTTCGGGGTGATGGCGCTGGGCTCGGCGCTGGCGGGCTGGCTCGGCGGCAGCTTCAGCGTGCCGCTCGCCCTCGGCCTGGCCGCCGCGGGCTGCGCCGTCGCTGCGGTGCTGGTCCGGCCCTGGCGGATCGACAGCCTGGCGCTGGGCGAGGCGCCGCCATCCGTCGCGGCGATGCCGCAGCCGGAGGCGCCGGCGGACGAGCTGCGCGGCCTGCTGGGCGAGGCCTCGGGCCGGGTGATGGAGGTGGTGCGCTACCGGGTCGACCCGGCGCAGCGCAGCGCCTTCCTCGCCGCCATGCAGGAGGTGCGGCGCGTCCGGCTCCGCTCGGGGGCAGGGAATTGGAGTCTCTACGAGGATGTCGCCCATCCGGAGCGCTGGGTGGAGCTCTGGACGGTCGACAGCTGGACCGAGCACCTGCGGGAGGAGCAGCGCCTGACCGAGGGCGACCGCGCCGCCCTCGCCCGAGCCGCCGCCCTGCACAGGGCCGGCGTTGATGCGGTGCCGGAGGCGTCCCGCTTCCTCAACGTGCATCCATGATCAGGGCTCGTCGGGATCGGGCGGCCGGCTCGGGTTGTCGATCTCGCTCTTCCACATCAGCAGGATGCCGGCGATGCAGGCCAGCAGCGCGGCAAGCTGGGTCTGGCCGATGGCGGTCAGCCCGGCCGTCACCAGCAGCGATGCGGCGATCGCCGCCCAGGCATTCCCCCGCAGAACATGCGTCAGCCCAGCCATCGCCCTGCCCCTTGCCCGTAACCGCGGTGGACCCTGCGCGCTCGGGGATGGCCGCAGCATGACGCCGGGCTGACGGCCAGCCCATCTTCGGCGAAGCGAAGCGGCACACGGGTTTGTCATGGCAGGCCTTCGCGTCCGGGAGGCGGCTTTTGCGCTGCGGCAGGCAGGCGCATGCGGCCAGGGGGTCTTTCCCCGAGCCCGGGCGTTCCACATGTTATTCGCAACAGAACGGAGGAGTATCCCGATGGCGAAAGCCGCTAAGACCCACGCTACCCGCAATGACGTGCCGAGCAATGCGAAGCAGGTCTCGATCGACACGCTGCAGGCCTGCTTGGTCGATTCGATCGACCTCTACAACGCCACCCGCCAAGCCCATTGGAACGTGAAGGGCCCGCATTTCGGCGAGCTGCACCGGCTGTTCGAGGAGTTCTACAACGCGCTGCAGGAGTCGTCCGACGCCCTGGCCGAGCGCATCGTCCAGCTCGGCGGCACCGCCAACGGGGTGACGCAGACCCTGGCCGCCGGCACCCGCCTGCCGCCCTACCCGACCGATGTCTATGCCGGTATGGACCATGTGGCCCTGTTGGCTGACCGTTACGCCATGGTCGGCAAGTCGCTGCGCGAGGGCATCGACACCACGGACGAGGCGGGCGATGCCGATACGGCCGACCTGCTCACCGAGCAATCTCGCGCCGCCGACAAGATGCTCTGGATGATCGAGGCGCACCTGCCGCAGGACAAGGCGCCCTGAAGCCACACTGACGAACCGGGCGGCGGGGCGACTCGCCGCCCGCATTGTGTCTGGGCTTCCTGATCGCTATCTTTGCGGGATCAGGGGAACAAGACATGAACGACCTTTTCGGCGGTCGCCGCCCCGGCGGCAAGGGCGGCATCGCCACCGTGACCGAGGCGGCCAGCTATTCCGCCAAGGATATCGAGGTGCTGGAGGGGCTGGAGCCCGTCCGCCGCCGGCCCGGCATGTATATCGGCGGCACCGACGAGAACGCGCTGCACCACCTCGCCGCCGAGATCATCGACAATGCCATGGACGAGGCGGTGGCCGGCCATGCCGACCGCATCGAGGTCACGTTCGAGCCGGGCAACTGGCTGACCGTGCGCGACAACGGGCGCGGCATCCCGACCGACCCGCACCCGAAATTCCCGAAGCTCTCCGCCCTCGAGGTGATCTTCACCACCCTGCATTCGGGCGGCAAATTCTCCGGCAAGGCCTATGAGACCTCGGGCGGCCTGCACGGCGTTGGCTCCTCGGTCGTCAATGCGCTGGCGGAGCGGCTGGAGGTGGAGGTGGCGCGCGACCGCACCCTCTTCACCCAGGCCTATGCCCGCGGCAAGCCGCTCGGGAAGCTGAAGAATGCCGGCGCCGTCCACAACCGGCGCGGCACCACCATCCGCTTCAAGCCGGACCCGGAGATCTTCGGCAAGCTCGACTTCTCCGCGGCGCGGCTCTACCGGCTCTGCCGCTCCAAGGCCTATCTCTACCGCGGCGTCGAGATCCGCTGGGCCTGCGACGCCTCGCTCGCCACCGGCGACACGCCGGCCAGCGCTACCCTGCATTTCCCGGGCGGCCTCGCCGATTTCCTCGGCTTCGCGCTCGAGGGGCGCAGCCAGGTCGTCCCCGCCCCCTATGTCGGCGAGGCGACCTTCCCCGAAGGCGCCGGGCGCTGCGAATGGGCCGTCACCTGGCTGGAGCAGGGCGACGGCTTCCTCTCCACCTATGCCAACACCATCCCGACGCCGCAGGGCGGCACGCATGAGGCCGGACTGCGCGGCGCGCTGGTCAAGGGCCTCCGCGCCTATGGCGAGCTGAAGAAGGAGAAGCGCGCCGCCGGCGTCACCGCCGAGGACGTGTTCGGCGGCCTCGCCGGCATGCTCAGCGTCTTCGTCCGGGACCCGCAATTCCAGGGCCAGACCAAGGAGAAGCTGACCAGCCCGGAGGCCACCAAGCTGGTCGAGACGGCGCTGCGCGACCATTTCGACCACTGGCTCGCCGGCGACCCGACGACCGCCGGCAACCTTCTCACCTGGGCGATCGAGCGGGCGGAGGAGCGCATCCGCCGCCGCGAGCAGAAGGACATGCCGCGCAAGTCGGCGACGCGCAAGCTCCGCCTGCCCGGCAAGCTCGCCGACTGCTCGCGCGAGAGTGCGGAAGGGACGGAGCTCTTCCTCGTCGAGGGCGATTCGGCGGGCGGCTCCGCCAAGCAGGCGCGCGACCGCGAGACCCAGGCGGTGCTGCCGCTGCGCGGCAAGATCCTCAACGTCGCCTCCGCCTCAGCCGACAAGCTGCGCCAGAACCAGGAGCTGAAGGACCTGATCGAGGCGCTCGGCTGCGGCGCCGGCGAGCGCTTCGACCTCGCCCGGCTGCGCTACGGCCGCATCGTCATCATGACCGATGCCGATGTGGACGGCGCGCATATCGCCGCCCTTCTGATGACCTTCTTCTACAAGGAGCTGCCGGAGCTGGTGCGCCAGGGCCGCCTCCACCTCGCCCAGCCGCCGCTCTACCGGCTGCAGCATGGCGGCAAGTCGGTCTATGCGATGAACGATGCCGACCGCGAGCGCATCCTGAAGCGCGAGTTCAAGCCGAGCCACAAGGTCGAGGTCAGCCGCTTCAAGGGCCTCGGCGAGATGCCGCCCTCGGCGCTGAAGGAGACCACCATGGATCCGAAGCGCCGCACGCTGCTGAAGGTCGTCCTGCCGCCAGAGGAGCGTGCCCGCACGGCTGAGCTGATGGAGGCACTGATGGGCCGGAAGCCGGAGCTGCGCTTCCGCTTCATCCAGGAGAACGCCGCGAAGCTCGACGAGGCGGAGGTGGATGTGTGATGCAGCCGCGCCCGCTTCCGGAAACTGAACCCCGCTTCCGGCGATCGGGCGCCTCCTCACCCCTTTATGTCCTGGGGTTTCCCGGCCTGGCGGGTGGCCCTCGGCTGGTTCACGGTCACGTCCGAGCCATCGGTGGCCAGGATGATTCCGCGAAAACAAGTTTCCAGCGGCAAACCCGGACTTCGGCGTAGCAACCTGGCCATCAAGCCAGCGGAACCGCCGTTCACCCTGCCAGGCGATAAGGTCCAGCCCCCTCCGCCGAACCAGCGTCTGGCTTGGCACTCTGCAAACTTCCGGCCGAGGCTAGCAAGGGCAGGACCCTTTCAGTGCCGCGACATTCCTTCCACCGCTAACGACGCTGCCCCTGTCTCACCGGCGACGTCCTGCGGGGAGGGCTCCGCACCCGCGGTGTCGACAGCCGACACGTCCGCCCGGGCTCGATGCCAGAACTCCTCCGCCCGGCCTTCAGGCCGACCTTCCTGCTCCCAAAGCTGGTAGGCCCGGTCGCGGATCCTGGTCTCCATGGCGTCTTCGGTGCCGGACATTGAAGCCTCCTGCCATGGTCTCGGTAACGATGGAGGGATCGCCGTGTTCCCGGCCTGCGCGGCTGCGAGCAACATGCACGCGACCCGGACCCGTACCGCAGAGCCGCGCCACGAAGGCTGGCCTGCGGTGGCGCTAGCGCTTGCCCGCCCAGATGTCGCCGACGAACAGGTCCTGCTCAAAGCCCGCATACCGGGCGCAGGCATTGGCGGGATAGTGGGTGAGTTCGCCGAACCAAACCTTCCCCTGGGACAGATAGAGGTCGACCCGCACGAACTCGAAGTCGGCGCCGAGACGGGCGGCGACGTCCGCCAGTTCGGGCGCCTCGGGTGGCAGGACATACGGTGCCGCGCCCCGCCACGTGCCTCCCATGGACGGAAGCGGGCACAACTCCCTCGCGTCGTAGATCAGGAAGCCGTAGTCGTCCGTGCCTCGGTCGAAGTGGACTTCCAGCAAGCGAGGCTGGCCACCGAAGACGAAAATCTTGAAGTCTTCCGGAATGCGGCTGGGCCGGTCGCCGACCAGGAGCTGCTCGGCGAGCAGCCGTGGCCGGATGCCACGGTAGCCCCATTCCCCGCAGCGATCGAAATGGCTCTCGGACAGCCACCGTGTGGCCTGGCGCGTTGCCGCGGCGCGGTCGAGGGCGGACTTGTCATGCACCAGCAGGTTCATCTGCCAGCCATGGCTGCCCTTGAGCGCAAAGCTGTTTGGCAGCGCGTCCCACGGAATGTCCTCGGCGCGGTCCCAGACCCCGAATTGCGGCAGTAGGATCTCGGTCCCGGCCTTGGCGGCAACGTAGTCGCGGACGGCCACCTTATCGGTCGTGAGCGGGATCAAGGGATCACGGTCGTACAGTATCTTGTGCGCCACCCGTTCGTTGAAGGTGCGGGGATGGTGCAGATTGGGCTCGTATCCGAATACGGACCGGATCTGATGGCGCAACCGCCTCGCCTGGCGCAGGCGAGCCAGCGGGGGGAAAGCGTCCGCCATGCGCTGGAGCCTTCGAAGCAGCACCGGCGGCACCGCTCGGCCCACCCGGTCGAGGAGCGCATTAAGATGTCCCGGCTCGTTGGCGGAGCCGAGTTGCGGTGTCCCGAGCCACCGCATGCCTCGAGCAAGAGCGGATATCGGCAGAGCGTCCTTGGTCGGCATCGCCACCCCAGCACAACGAACAACTCCGGCCACAACGCAAACCCGTCGGTTTCGACGCCGAGGCCCCGACGCCGATGCGTTCGGCGAACGGTGCCGCGTCCCGCAGCCATCCAAGGGTCGGCGCGCCACTTCAGCGGCGGCGAAGCTCGATGGAAACAGCAAAGCTCGGTGACGCTTGCCGGATGCGGGTGCCGGCTCGCCTTCGCCGCCCGCGCCGCATCCCTCGTCACCTTCGACCAAATCAGGCGGTTCGAGCCGCGGCCGCCCGAAGCTGCTTCTCGAAGGCGAGGTCGTCGTTGAGGCACCACTGCTCGGCAACCAGCCCGGCCTCGATGCGGAAGATGGACATCTCATCCACGCGGATGCGTGCCCCGGCCGCTGGGATGCCGAGGAACGGGGCACCGGTGTGGGTCGCGGTCGAGACGTAGCGCACGGCCGCCCGATCACCTTCGATGACGAGGTCCTCGATGTCCTCCCTCCAATCCGGGAAGGCGGCTCGCAGCCGCAGGATGGCTGCCTCGATCCCCATATGCCCGTCGCGGCCCGGTGCAGCTGCCCCCCAACCCTTCGGCATGTGAGCGATGAAGTGCGGGGCGTAGATGCGCCGCACGGCCGTCAGGTCGCCGCCGCTCCAGAGACGGTGCCGGTTCTCGACGAGATGCCGGACGTGGGCACGTGTCATCGCTGCCTCCTGCCGGGACGCTGTGCTCCCGGCGGGCGGCCGAGGCCATCCTGCCATCGATCCCAAGCGAGCCTGCGGCGCACAGCGGAGGTTTGGTCAGTTGCTCTCAACCTGACCGGTATCGTTCCGAGGCTGCGGTCCCGGCTGACGGCGAACCTCCACCCAGCGACGCCGCGAGCGATACGGCGACGCCTTCGGCCAGACGCTCGCTTCCTATCGGCTTCCGCAGCAGCACCAGGGCGCCGCCCGCGTCCTCAACCGCAACCTCGGTCGGATCCATTCCCGTCAGGAGGATGGCAGGCAAGCCCGGCCTCCGGCGCCGCGCCTCCCGGATCAGGGTCATGCCGTCCATGCCGGGCATCGAGAGATCGGACATGACGAGGTCGAACGGCGCGCCTGCGTCGAGCAGGCAGAGTGCCTCGGCCCCCGATCGAACCGGGAGCACCGTGTGCCCGATGGCCTCCAGCTCCTCGGCAACCGTCTCCCGGACGAGCTCCTCGTCGTCGACGAGGAGGATCCGCCCCGGAGGTCCAGCCCGCACGGAAGCGCCCGGTGCCGGGGGCTGCTGGGCGGCCGGCGGCGCCTCGGCGACCGGCAACCGGATGGTGACGACTGTGCCCCGCCCGGGCCCGCTTTCGATCCCCAGGCTTCCGCCGCTGTGCTCGGCGAACTCCCTGGCCATCGCCAGCCCAAGGCCGGTGCCCTTGCCTGCGGCCTTGGTGGTGAAGAAGGGCTCCAGGACCCGCGACAGCGTGGCCTCGTCCATGCCGAGGCCGGTGTCCGCGACGGACAGCTGCACCCGACCGCCCTCCCCCAGGTCCAAGCCGGCCCTGAGGGTAAGGCAGCCGCCGCCGGGCATGGCGTCGCGCGCATTGGTGGCGAGGTTGACGAGCACGGTCTCCAGCTGCCCCCGGTCCGCCAGCAGCGGCGGCAAGCCGGACGGCACCTCGAGCCGGACCTCGATATTGGCCCCGAGGGTGTGCGCCAGCATGTCGCGCAGGCCCCCCAGTAGCTCCCCTGCGTCGACGGGCGCGGCCCGGAGCTCGCCACCGCGGGAAAAGGTCAGCAGGCGATGGGTCACGGCGGCACCGCGTTGGGCGGCGCCCACGACCATGCTGGCCAGGCGCCGCACCTCCTCCGGATCCTCCGGGTCGCGCAGGAGGAGCCCGGCGCCGCTCTGCACGGCCTGGAGCACATTGTTCACGTCATGCGCGATGCCGCCCGCCAGCTGCCCCAGCGCCTCGACGCGCTTGGCCTGCGCGAGCCGCGACTGGGTCTCGTGCAGCTCCCGCGCACGCTCCGTCGCCAGGCGCTCCAGCTCCGCCTTGTCGCGCGCCAGCACCTCGCGGGCCGCCACGATCTCGCTGATGTCGGTGCAGGTGCCGAACCAGCGGGCCACGCGGCCCGCCGCGTCCCGGATGGGCAAGGCGCGGGCGAGAACCCAGACATGGGCGCCGTCGCGGCGGCGGAGGCGGCACTCGGCCTCGTAGGGCGCGCCGGTCCGCAGCGCCTCCCGCCAGCGCGCGCGGACGTTACGCAGGTCATCGGGATGGACCCGGTCGCGCCAGCTCTGCGCCCCGGGCGAAGCCCCGGCATCCTCCAGGAACTCCCGCCACCGGGCGTTGGCGTAGTCGGGCGAGCCATCGCGCCGGGCGGACCAGACCAGCTGCGGCATGGCGTCGGCCAGCGCGCGGAACCGCGCCTCGCTGTCCCGCAGCGCCCGCTCGGCCGCCTTGCGCTCGCCGAGGTCCATGACGAAGGCCGCGACGAGGCCGGCCTGCCGATCGATCAGGCCAAAGGAGACCAGCACCGGCACGCGGGTGCCGTCGGGCCGCAGGTATTCCTTCTCGAAGGGTGTGCAGCGCCCGGAGGCAAGGGCTTCGGCCATCGCCGCCTCGTCGCTCGGGAACCACTCCCTGGGCGTGATCTCGTCCCACCGCCAAGCACCTCCGCCGGCATGGGTGCGCCCGACCATGGCCAGGAAAGAGGCGTTGGCGGAATGCACGCGGCCGCCGGTGTCGGCGATGAAGACGCCGACGGGGCTGGTCTCGAACAACGCCCGCGCGTCCGCCGCCACCCTCTCCCGCTCGGCCAGCGTCGAGGCAAGCGACGCGGCGAGCTCGTCCGCCTCGTGCAACCCGAGCGCCACCGCTGACTCGCCGCGCGCCGCCGACGCGGCTGCGCCGGGCACGCGGGCGAAGGCGCCGACGATGCGGCGCGCCATCAGGGACGCGACGGCGAGTGCCAGCGCCAGCGCCGCCGCCCCAACCGCAGCACTCCGCAGCAGCGAGGTGCGGATCGGCGCGAAGAGCACCCGCTCCGGGATGTCCAGCTTGACGGTGAACCCGCTCCGGGGCGCCCGGGCCAGGGCAACGGTCGCGGGTTCGCCTTCCAGTGTCCGGACGCCGCGCAATGCGAAGGCGGCCTTGCCGCCGCGCATCGCGTCGAGCACGGCGGGAACGGGGAGCATGCCAACCGTCTCGGCGTCCCGGCTGGACCGTGCGACGATGGCGCCGCTGCGGTCATGGACCGAGGCGATGCCGCCCGAGACCAGCTCGGGCTCGGACACGATGGCCAGGAGCCGCTCGCGGGGGACCGTGGCACCGATGGAGCCGATGACCGGGCGCCGTCCCTGTGGATCGGGCGCGGATGCCAGGACCGGCACGGCGACGGCAATGATCGGGACGGCGTCACGTGGTCCGGCGATGAGGTCCGAGACCTGCGCGTCCCCCGTGGCGATGGACGCAAGCGCGGCGGGCGAGCCGCGCTGCCCACCGCCTTGGCCGTCAGCCCCCTGGCCATCGGCCGCCCAGGTGTCGAGCCTGCGGTATCCATCCAAGCCGACAAGCCCGACCCGCGCCGGTGGCGTGCCCGCCGGGAGCCCGGTCGACAGCAGCTCGCTGGCGGCGCGCAGGTCGCGGCTGAAGGTTTCCAGGTCGCCGCGAGCGAGGACGCCCGAGGCGGCGAGCACCCGGGCGGCATCCTGGGTCCGCTCGAACTCCCGGTCCACGAGCCAGGCCAGGGTGCGCGCCTGCTCGACGAGCTGCGCCTCCGCCCGGCTGCGGTCGGCACGGCCCTGGACCCAGAGCCCGACCACCCCGAGCAGGACCAGCAGCAGGGACAGGGTGGCGACGAGTTGTGTCAGCTGCCCCAGCAGGGTGGGATTACGCGAGCCTGCCTTGGTCAGTGGCGCACGCCACGAGGCGGAGGATAAGGCGGGCCTGGACGCCACGGCCGCTGGACCGGGCGCTGCCGCGGGCCCGCCAAAGCCCGCCAGCGCTGAAAGGCTTGCCGCTTCCAACTTAGGCGCCGCGAAATGCCGTCCGTGCCCCATTGCGAAACCTCGGCTCAGCCGTGCCTCTCGGAACTGTAAACGGTTCGCTGTCTCGCCGCAATGTGATGTTAAACAATAAGCGAAGTTTCAACCAAAAAAGGAGACGGTCCGGATTCCTCAACTCCCTGTAGCCAAAGTTTGGGGTTTTCCCGCCGAAACCCATGACATGGACTGCGATGTCACGGCATCGCTACCCACCCCAGTCACGCGGCGCCCTCTCGGGCAAGGACCCGTCCAAGCGGCACCTCGATGTCGCAGCGCAACCCGGCAGCCTCCCAGGACCTCCGCACCGCGCCACCGAGTTGATCCGTCACGGTCGCCTCGATGAACCGCGAGCCGAAACCTCCACGTTCCGGCGGCCCAGGGACCGGCGGGCCGCCCCGTTCCACCCAGGTGATGCGGAGGAGGCCGGCGGCCTCGTCGATCGACCATCCCAACTCCACGCGCCCGCCCTCGGCCGACAGCGCACCATGCTTGACCGCGTTGGTCGCCAGCTCGTGCAGCACCACCGAGACCGGCTGGGTGGCGCCAGGCGACAGGACCACCGGTGGCCCCGCCAGCCCTGCGGACGGAGCGGTGGCCGGCTCCCGGCCCGGGGTCGGAAGGAATGCCTTCAGCTCGGCCTTGGCCAAGGTTCGCAGGTCGGCGCCCGACCACTGCGCGTCCGCCAGCAGCGTATGCGCACGGGCCAGGGCGGACACCCGGCCCTCGACGGCGCGGGCGTAGGATGCCGCGTCGTGCTTCGGGGTGAGCCGGAGCGCCGCCTGCACGACCGCGAGCACGTTCTTGGCGCGGTGGTCGACTTCGCGCGCCAGCAACGCACGCGCATCCTCGGCCCGCCGCCGTCCGGTCACGTCCTGGACCACGCTGACGGCACGCAGCGGCCGTCCCTGGCTGTCCCGGGCGGAGACACTGGCGCTCACACGCAGCCAGACCACCGTCCCGTCACCCTGCACCAGCCGGAGCTCCCCCTCGGCCGCTTTGCCGAGCTCCATCGCCGAGGCCGACGGGATGCGGCCCCTGTCCTCGGGATGGATGACCTGCTCGGGGCCGAGCCTGCCCACCAGCTCGTCCTCGGCGCGTCCGGCGATCTCGCAGAAGCGCCGGTTGACCCGGAGGTAGCGGCGGGTCCGGACATCGATCTCCGCGACGCCCGCCGCGGCGGTTTCGAAGATCGCGCGGAAGTCCGCCTCGCGGGCGGCCAGCGCCTGCTCGGCCCGCTCGCTGGCCACCCGCAGGGCCTCGAACTCGGCGACGGCCGCACCCGGCACCGCCCGCGGCCGGGTTCCGGGCACGCCTCCATCGGCGGCGGAACTCTCGGCCCTTTGGACCAGCGCCTCGACAGGGCGGAGAATCCGGCGCGCCAGCCGGGCCGCCACGGCAAGGCCCACCCCCAATGCCACCAATCCTCCTCCAACCAGAGCGGCCAGCGGCCCGAGCCAACTGGCCCGATAGCGGGCGTAGGGCTCGGCCACGGCCACGGTCCAGCCGGGCGCCTCCCGAATGGGCCGGACGGCGTAGAGCGAGTCCTGCCCGTTCGCAGACCGGGCGCGAAAGCTGCCCCGCTCGCGCTCTGCCGCGGAGACGCCCCGGCTGGGCGGCACCGTCCCCAGGAACCGCTCCTGCTCACGCGTGCGGGCGACGATACGGCCCTGTCCGTCAGCGACGGAGACGAAGGCACCATCCGATGACCGCATGGAGAGAAGCCGCGCCGAAAGCACCGCCGGGTCCAGGACCAGCACGACGACGCGCGTGACCCGGCCCTGCTGCAGGGCGGGCGCCGCGACGGCGACTAGGGGTCGACCAGCTCGGCGCCCGACGAAGTAGTCGGACACCGCGGGCCTCCTGGTATCGATGGCGCGCCGGATGACGTCCCAGGCACCCTCGCCCGGCGGCGAGGGCGGCGGCATCGCCGCACCGGCCGGCAGGGCGGTATTCAGCTGCTGCTGGTGACCCGGGGCGGCGTCGTTCACCACGACCCAGCCGCCGGTCGACGCGCTCACCTCGCGGGCCCAGGTGTCGAAGGCGGCGAGGTCGTCCCGTTCGAGCAGTGGAGATGCAGCCAGGGCGGTGACGGCGGCAAGATGGGTCCGAATCTCGCTGTCGAGGAACATGGCCAGGGCCTGCGAGGTGTCCGTCAGCCACGCCTCGAAGCTCCGGCGGTAGCTGTCCGCGAGGTTCCAGGCCGCCGCTCCCGCCACGGACAGGGCTGGGACCAGCACCGCGAGGACGAGGGCCAGCAGGTAGGTCCGCAGGCCGGGCTGGCGCTTGCCGCCCCCTGCGGCTGGGGGTCCACGCCCCATGACCGAGGCATTGCGGGTGAGCGTATCGTCCATCCGGAACCCCAGCTCTGGGGCCCTGCCCCCTCATCCAACAAAGCTCGGCTGTAAAGGCGAAGCCAGCCCTCGACGCAAGCGGAACGGCAGGTCTGGAGCCGGCCGGCCTGTCACGGAATGCGTCCGCCCTTCGGATCAGACGGCATTCAATACCAACGAGGCCCGCCCTGGAACTGCCGGAGATGGCTTCGGAGCGAGTCGCGGCGGAATGGTTCTGCCCCCCGGACCCGGCTCATGTCCCAAGGCCCGCGGGAACCTCGGACGGCTCGCCGCCGCTACCGGGATCCGGCAGCGCGTCCGCGTGCAGCGGCAGGCGCAGGGTGACCGTGGTGCCCTGGCCTGGGGCGGAGCGCGTGGCGAGTTCGGCTCCGATCTGCCGCGAGAGCGCCTGCACCACGGTCGAGCCGAGGCCGGGCGGCCCCGCCCCCGGCGTCATGCCCGCGCCCCGGTCGGCGACGGTCACGGTCAGCACGCCGCCGGCCGCCATCGCACCACCGACACGGATCCCCCAATGCCGGGCGGGTAGGCGTGCCGCAGCGCGTTGGTCAGCAACTCGCCCACCACCAGGCAGAGCGGAATGGCGCGTTCCGCGTCCAGCTCCAGCCCGCCCTCGGCGCCGCAGCGGGAGGTGACGTGGGGGTTGAGCTGGCCGAACCGCGCGCAAAGCTGCTGCACCATCTGCCCAAGGTCGACGGTGCGCAGGTCATGGCTTTGCTGCAGGGCCAGGTGCGCCTGCGCCACCGCATCCACCCGGCCGATGGCGTCGCCGAGCGCCGCGACGGCCTCCGGGTCGTCCACCCGGCTGCGGTGCATCCGCAGCAGGCTGCCCACCAACTGCAGGCTGTTCTTGATGCGATGGTCCGCCTCGCGCTGCAGCAGCTCGCGCGCGGCGAGGACCTCGCGCAACGCCTCCTCTCGGCGCCTGCGCTCGGTCACGTCGCGGACCACGCCGATCGCGCGTCGAGCCCCATCCTTCCCGCCTAGCACCAGGCCGCGGCTGGCGAACCAGCGCGTCTCCCCCGCTGCCGTCAGGCCGCGGAACTCGCTCGCATAGGGGGAGCCGGACAGCTCGGCCGCCGCGAAGTTCCGGGCGGCGCGCTGGCGGTCCTCGGGGTGGATGAACCCCGCCAGGCGCTCGCCTTCGACCTCGATAGGCTCGGGCGGCAGGCCCAGCATCGCCGCCAGCCGCGCATCCCACCGGGTCCGCCCGGTCCCGAGGTCGGTCTCCCAGGTGCCGAGGCCGCCTGCCTCCAGCGCCACGCGGAGCCGCTCCTCGCCCTCCCGCAGCGCCGCCTCGCCCCGGCGCATCCCGGCGACCATGGCCGCCAGCGAGGTCGCGGTCTCGCGGGCCTCCCGGTACCAGCCGGCCGTGGTGCCGAAGGCCGTGGCTTCGCCGCCCGCCTCGGCGCGCCTAGCCGCCGCGGCCAGCGCCTCCTGCGGACGGGCGATGGCCACGGCCAGCACCCACCCGGCAACGCCGGCCAGGGCGGCCGCGAGCAATCCCCAGAGCAGGATGCGGTGCCGCAGCCGCTCAAGCGGGGCAAGCGCCGCGGCGGCGTCCTGCCGGACCAGGACCGTCCAGCCGAGGCCGGGGAAGGTCCCGTACCCCTTACTGGCCGCGATGCCCGCGACATAGGCGCGACCATCCGGCCAGCGCCGGAGGCCAGGCTCAACCGGGACAGAATGGCCCTCGAGCTCGGGCGGCCCGATCAGGACCCGGCCCTCGCGCGACAGCACGAGGGCGTCCGCCAGGTTCGCCGCGCCTAGCATCTCGGCGAATGACTGTTTCACCTCGCGCGCCCATTCGACCGAGAGGTGGGCGCCGAGGACCCCGACCAGCTCGCCGCCCGGCGCGCGGACGGGCACCGCCAGGTCGAGGAAGCGGTGCGGCCTGCCGAAGGGCGTCTCGCCCATGAGCCTGGCCAGCAGGATGGCGTCGCGGACATCGGCCACGTAGGGCCGCTCGCGTCCGATCCGGAAGAACTCCCGCCCGGAGGCGTCGGCCCCCTCGAAGGCGCCGCGGCTGTCGGCGACCACGCGGCCGTCCGGCGCCATGAAGGCGGCGATGGCGTACTCCGGATTGGCCTGCTGCACGGCGTCGAGGACGGCCCGACGCTCTTCCGGGCTCGCCTCCGGGCGCCTCAAGGCCGGAAGGTCGCCTGCCGCGCCGAGGCCGCGCAGGCGCAGGTCGATGCCGCGGTCCAGGGTGTCGGCGAGCTGGCGCGCGAAGCCGGCCACCTCCTCCGCCTCGCGCTCCTGCAGGCGGCGGCCGAGCTCGGCGCCGCCGAGCAGCGCGGCGGAAGCCGCGGCCAGCAGCGCGACGCTGGCGAAGGCGAGGGCCAGCAATGCCCTCAGCGATGGAGGTCCGCGGAGTTGCATCAAGCAAAACGTGTAACAGCTGGCGGCCCGTCTCGCCATGGCCATGGACGGCGCGTCTACGTCCGGTTCCGGAAGTGGGTGGGACGAACCATGCGCTGCTTGATGCCGTTCTCGACGATGTCAAGGCGGCGGCGCTGGAATGACGACATCAAGAGGAGGCTCGTCGGGCTCCCCGACCGACCCGGAGCAATCTCGTCCCGGAGGCGGGCGGGCGACGAGATGGAGCAGGCCCTCGTCACGGCCGAGGACACGCGCGCCGAGGCCGCCGCCGCCATCCGCGAGCGCGACGCCATGGCCGTGGAACTCCGCTCGAGCCGGGACGGGCGCTGGCACGTCGAGGTCGAGGCGGAGGCCCTGCGGGCCAGGCTGGAGGAGGCAGAGCGCAAGCTCGCTCGTCATGACAGTGAGGCGCAGGGCAGGCTGGACAGGGCCGAGATGCCGAATGCGGAGGTGCAAACCCTCGCCGAGCAGCTGCACGTCGCCAACGAGGAGCTGCGGGCGCAGGGGGAGGAGCTGACCCAGGAGAACGTTGCCCTCGCACGCGCCAACCAGCAGCTCGAGCGGCGCGTGGCGGAGCGCACCGCCGAGCTGGCGGACGCCAACGCCATGCTGCGCGCCGCCACCGACACCATGCCCTACCTCGTCTGGAGCTCCCATCCGGGGGGCGCCTGGCAATACGCCAACCGGCGCTGGACCGAATATGCGGGCCAGCCCGCGAAGGAGGCGGCTAAATTCCGCTGGCTTGACCCCGTCCACCCGGAGGACCGCGACTGCGTGCTGCAGGCCTGGCGCGCCGCCTTGGACACCGGCGAGCTGCTGGGTCGAGCACCGGCTGTGCGGCCTCGACGGCTCCTGCGAGCGGTTCGAAACCCGTGGCCTGCCGCTGCAGGGTCGGGAAGGCGTCTCCGAGCTCTGGTTCGGCACGACCACCGATGTCGAGGGGGCCCGGCGCGCCGAGGCGGTGCTGCGCGAGAGCGAGGCGCGCTTCCGCGGCTTCGCCGAGGCCACGGCTGACGTGCTCTGGGTGGTCGACGCCGAGACCCGGCGCCTCGAATACCTCAGCCCGCCCTTCGAGGCGGTCTGGGGTGCCCCTCGGGCCGAGGTCATGGGCGACCTTGGGCGCTGGGCGGGGATGCTGCACCCGGAAGACCGCGCGCGGGTGCTGGAGGCGCTCCCCACCGCGCTCACGGGCGCGGTGGTCGACACCGATTACCGCATCCTCCGACCCGCCGATGGGCAGGTGGGCTGGGTGCGCGACATCGGCTTCCCCATGCGCGACGAGGAGAGTCGGGTGCGCCGGGCGGCCGGGCTGGCGCGCGACGTGACCGCGGCGAAGGAGGCCGAGGCGGGCCAGCGGCTTCTGCTGCGGGAGCTGAACCACCGCGTGAAGAACACGCTGGCCTCCGTCCAGGCGATTTTCGCCCAGACCGCGCGGGGAGGCGAGGCGGCGGACTTCCGGGCCGCGTTCCAGGCCCGCTTGGCGGCCCTGGCCGCCGCGCACGACCTGCTCACACGACAGGCGTGGCAGGGTGTTCCGCTCGCCGATGTGGCCCGCCGCACCCTGGCCCCGCCCACAAGCCTGGGGCGCCGCCGCTGACCCGGGCGCAGGCCCCGCCCGCTGGAGCCTATGGCGCGGCGGGGTCGGGCATCTCCGCCAGCAGCATCCAGTAGACGCCGAGCTGCTTCACCAGCCCAAGCAGGCCGTCGAGGGCCACCGGCTTCATGAGGTAGGTGTTGGCACCCAGCTCGTAGGCGCGGTTCACGTCGTCGGTCTCCCGTGACGAGGTCAGCACCACCACCGGGATGCGCTGCAGCTGCGGGGCCTGCCGCCTGCGCCATTCCAGCACCTCCAGCCCCGACATGCGGGGCAGCTTGAGGTCGAGCAGAATGAGCAGGGGAAGAGGGTACGCGTTGCGGTCGGCGTAGGCGCCCTGGCCCATGAGGTAGGCCACCGCCTCCTCGCCGTTCCTGGCGAATCGCAGGGGGTTGGCGAGCTTCGCCTTGGTGAAGGCGCGCCGGATGAACAGCACGTCGTCGGGGTTGTCCTCGACCACCAGGACCGGGAAGGCTTTCGGCTCACCGCTCTGCATTCCGCCCCTCCGCCCCTGGGAGCTCGAACCAGAACCGGCTGCCCCGGCCGGGCTGCGTCTCCACCCCGACGCGCCCGCCCAGGCGCTCGATGCCCTTCTTGACGATGGCCAGCCCGATGCCGGTGCCCGGATAGGGCGATTGCGTTCCTTGCAGGCGCTCGAAGATCCTGAACACCCGGTCATCGTGCTGCGCCCCGAAGCCGATCCCGTTGTCCCCGACCGTGACGCGCACCGCGGCGTCCCGGCGCTCGGCCATGATCCGCACCCGAGGCCGGACGCCCGGCGCGACGAATTTGAGGCCGTTGCCGACGAGGTTCAGCAGCACCTGGTTCAGGATCGAGTGCTGGCCAAGGACGAGGGGGAGGGAATCCTCGACCGTCACCTCGGCACCCGTCTCCGCGATGGTGCCGCGCAGCTGGTCCAGGACCCGCCCGACAACTCCTCCGAGGTCGACCGGCTCCGGGCGGATCTCCTTGCGCGCCAGGCGCGAGTAGGCCAGCAGGTCGTCGATGAGGCCGTCCAGCCGGTCGGCACCGCCGACGATGCGGCTGGCGAAATCCCGCCCGGTGTCGTCGAAGCGGTCGCCATAGTCCTCGAGCAAGGCCTGGCCGAAGCCGCGCATGCTGCGCAGGGGCGCGCAGGTCGTGGGCGACGGAGTAGGCGAATGTCTCCAGCTCGGCGTTCACTTCGGCCAGCCTGCGGGTGCGTTCCTCGACGCGCTGCTCCAGCACCGCCGCCATCCGGCGGATGTCGTCGATGTCGGTCGCGGTGCCGACCCAGGCATAGACCTCGCCGTCGCGCCGCAGCGGCGCCACCCGGCTGGCGTGCCAGCGGTACTGGCCGTCCCTCTGGCGCAGGCGGACGTCGGACTCGTAGGGTTCGCCCGCGGCGATCGCCCGCGCGCGCAGGCGGAAGTGGGCCTCGCGGTCGTCCGGGTGCATGACCTCGGCCCAAGACAGGTCCGGCAGGCTGGCCGGGCACCCCGTGTAGTCCCGCCAGGCGGCGTTGAAGTACTCGACCGCGCCGCCCAGCCCGGCCACCCACATCATGCGCGGCAAGTTCTCAAGCAGGGCGCGGAAGCGCTGCTCGCTCTCGCGCAGCGCCTCCTCGGCCCTCTTGCGCGCGGAGATGTCCTCGACGACGGAGATGAAGTAGGCAGGCGCGCCGTCCCGATCTCGCACGAGTGCGACGGTCAGCAGGGCCCAGACCACGGCGCCGCCCTTGGCGAGGTAGCGCTTCTCCAGTTGGTAGCTGCCGCCATCGCCCGCGAGCAGGGCGCGCATCTGGTGCAGTTCGGCGTCGAGGTCCTCCGGGTGCGTGAGATCCTGGAAGGTCAGCCGCAGCATCTCCTCCCGCGGGTAGCCAAGGATGTCGCACAGGCGCTGGTTGACCCGCAGCCAAGTGCCGTCCGGGGCCACCTGCGCCATCCCGACCGCCGCCTGCTCGAAGATCGCCCGAAACCGCGTCTCTCCCTCGCGCAGCGCCTCCTCCGCCCGCTTGCGGCCGGTGATGTCGCGGGCGATCTTGGAGGCTCCGACGACAACGCCGGAGGCATCCCGAATGGGCGAGACCGTCAGCGAGATCTCGATGACGGTTCCGTCCTTGCGGCGGCGGCGCGTCTCGTAATGTGCCACCCTCTCGCCCCACCGAATCCGTTCGAGCATGCGGGGCATGTCGTCCTCGAGCCCGGGCGGCGCAAGCACCGAGATGGGACGGCCTACCATCTCCGCGGCCGTGTAGCCGAGCATGCGCTCGGCCGCCGGGTTCCAGCTGGTGACGATGCCGTTCAGGGTCTTGCTGTCGATGGCGTCGTCCGAGGATTCGACGATGGCCGCCAGCCAGAGCCGGTCCAGCTCGCCGCCGCGCCCGCTCGCCGGCATCGTCCGGCCTCGCGCCTCGATCCCGGTCACCATGATGACCGCTGCTTCGGATGGCGGGCCCTGCTTCAGCGGAGCATCCCGGGCCGGTCGGGCCAGCTCATCCGGGGGCCGGTGGCGGCCATGTCGAAGCCGCCCTCCGCAAGGGCGGCCTCGAACGCCTCCGCGCCGTCCCCGTCGGCGACCTCCATTTCCGGAACCCCCTGCGGCCCCCGCCGTCGGCCAGGAGACGGTCACCCTGATCGCTGTCTGCAACGAAACCATTCATTTTCCACGCTTCTACACGCCCCCTCCGGGTTATCCCAGGGTGGCCGGGTCCGCCGCCCGTAACCTCCCGGGAGCGACGGCGATCATGGTTCTCGGCGAAGGCGTCTGGGGAGTGCGGGCCGTTCTCGTCGTCCTGCTGGTCGCCTCCTTGCGCATCGCGGCCGGGCATCGCGGGAACTCCCGCAAGGGTTGCTCGACCGCCTCGCCGCCGGAAAGCCTATCCAGGGAGGGGTGGCCACGGTGATCGATGTCGTCATGGACACCGCAGAAGCGGTGGCGACCTTCGGCCCGCGCTTTCGGCCGGATGCGGGTCGTGAGGACTGGGGCGCGCCACTCGGAGATGAAACCCCCTGCCAACCTGACAGCACCACGGGCACGTCCTTTCGTGGGCGGGTTAGATCCGCCCTCGACGAAGGATGCCGGTGGCTGGCAGTGCGCCGTCCGGGCCACCGCCGAACGTCATGGACGCGACGCCAAGCCGGTCGGCAGGCCGGCCCGGCCAATTGGCTCGACCGATGTGGTGCCAGCGCTACGGTGGGCTGCCTCGTCGACATTGTCGTTGAGGCCCCGCACCATATCTCCCAGGGTGTAAGGCGCTCTCTTTCCGACAAGGATCCCTCATGTCCGTACCTGTCCGTGCCTCGCTTGGCTTCCTGGCAGCGGTGCTCGCCGTCCTGACCTTCCACCAGGGCATGTGGGGCCTGCTCTACCTGGTCGGCTGGATGCCGCGCCCGCCCTACCCGCTGACGCCGAGCGGCCCGCTCGGCGTGCCGCTGCTGCTGAATTTCTGCTTCTGGGCCGGGCTCTACGGCGCCGCCTATGCTCTGGCGCTGCCGCGCCTGCCGCGGATGCCGGGCTGGCTGAGTGGCCTGGGCCTCGGGCTGCTGGCCGCGCTGGTCGGCTGGTTCGTCGTCGCGCCGCTGAAGGGCCAGCCCCTGGCCGCCGGCTTCGATCCGATGCGGATGCTGATCTCGGTGTTGATCAACGGCTTCTGGGGCATCGGCGTCGGCATCATCCTGCCGATGCTCCTGCCCAAGGCGGCGCAATCGCAACTGGCATCGTTCCGCCGGTAAGGTGCATTATCGGTTCCTTCGAAGGCGCCTGGAGGGATCGGTATGCGGAGGCAGGGGGCGCCCCTGGAGCATCATGGGCGCATAGGCCTTGCTGGACATCTGCTTGGGCTGGTTCTGGCGGTGCTGCTGCCGAGCCTCGCCCTCGGCGGCGCCACCGCCTGGCACCTTGCCGGCCTCTACCGCACCGCCTCGGAGGAGCGGCTCGGCGATACCGCCCGCGCCCTGGCCTTGGCGGTCGATGGCGAGTTCGAGATCCTCCAAACCGCCGTTCTTGCGCTGGCCAGCTCGCCGCTGCTCCAGCTCGAGGACATCCGCGCCTTCCGCGCCTGGGCGATCACCGCGACCACGCGGCTCGGCGGCGCCGTCGTGGTGCATGAGGCGTCGCCGGGCCTCCCGCAGTTGCTCAACACCATGCAGCCCGAGGGTGCGGCGCCGGCCCCGGTCACGCCGCCCGCCGCGGCCGAGATGGTCCAGCGGACCCTGCTCAGCCGCCAGCCAACCATCTCCCACCTGTTCGACGGTCCGCTCAGCGGCCGGCGGATGGCCGCGGCGGCGGCCGCGACGCCGGATGCCCAGATGGTGGTGGTGATGGTGATCCCGGCGGAGCGGCTGGCCCGCCGCCTTACCGACCAGGGGCTGAACGACGGCGCCGTCGTCGCCATCGTCGATGCGCAGAACCGCGTCGTCGCCCGGTCCGACGAGTACGGGACCCTCTCGGGCGGCAATACCGTCGCCGTGCCCTTCGGCAGCGGGACCGAGGCGAGCGGCCTGTTCCAGGGTGTCGATGGCGAGGGCATGCCGGTGCTCTATGCCTTTCGCCGCCTGCGCCTGGCGGCGGGCTGGAGCGTCGTCGTCGGCAAGCCGCTGACCGATTACCGCCTGAGCTGGCTGCGCCCGCTGCTGGTCTTCCTCGCCGGCGGCGGGCTTGCCCTCGGCCTCGGCCTCGGCCTCTCGGTTGCGCTCGGGCGGCGCATCCGCGGGCCGGTCCTCGCCCTGGTGCAGCGGGCCGATGCGGTGGCGAGCGGGCCCGGGGCGACGAAGCCGCTCGCCCTGCCGCCCAGCCCCGTCGCCGAATTCGAGGAGCTGCGCCAGGCGATGGAGCGGGCCGACGCCGCGCTGCGCGCCGGCGAGGCGGAGTTCCGCGCGGCCTTTGAGCAATCCGCCGTGCCCATGCAGCAGACCGATTGCGCCACCGGCTGCTTCCTCCGCGTCAACCGTGCCTTCTGCGACCTGCTCGACCGGCCGGCCGAGGCGCTGATCGGCCTCGCCTTCACCGAGGTCACCCATCCGGAGGACCGCGAGGCCGATCTGGACGGTTTCTGGCGCATGGCGCGCGGCGAGGCGCCCTCCTACGAGGGGGAGAAGCGCTTCGTCCGGGCGGACGGCTCGGTGCGATGGGTGCGCATCGCCTCCTCCCCGCTGCGCGACGCCAAGGGCCAGCCGGTCCGCACCATGGCGGTGGTGCTCGACGTGACCGCGCAGCATGAGGCGGAGGCGGCGCGGCGCAGCAGCGAGGCCTGGATGCGGCTGGCGCAGGAGGCGGGCGGCATCGGCTCCTGGGATGCGAATGCCCGGACCGGCCTCATCCGCTGGTCGGACCAGAACTACCGGCTCTGGGGCCTCGAGCCCGGCACCCCGATCACCGACCAGTTCATCCTCTCGCTGATCCATCCCGACGACCGCGAGGCCATGCAGCGGCAGCAGCGGATGGCGATGGACCCGGACGGCCCGCACCCGATGGAGCTCGAATTCCGCATCCGCCGCGCCTCGGACGGGGCCGAGCGCCGGCTGCTCTCGGTCGGCGAACGGAGCCATGCGGCGGATGGGCGCCTCATCGGCCACCGCGGCATCATCCAGGACGTGACCGAGCGGCGCCAGGCCGAGGCGGACCTGCGGCGGAGCGAGGAGCGGCTGCGCCTGGCCCAGGAGGCGGGCGGCATCGGCTCCTGGGAGTGGGAGGTGGCGAGCGGGGCGCTGTTCTGGTCGGAGAGCTGCCACCGCCTGCACGGCACCGACCCGGATGAGCCGCTGACCGACGCGGCTTGGCGCGCCCTCATCTTGGAGGAGGATCGGCCGCGGGTGGAGGCGGCGCTGGAGGCGGCGCTCGCCGGCGCCGCCACCGCCTGGGAGACGGAGTTCCGCATCATCCGGCCGAATGACCAGGCGCTGCGCTGGATCAACGGCCGTGGCAGCATCCTGCGCGACCCCGCCGATGGCCGGCCCCTGCGCGTGGTCGGCGTCGGCATGGACGTGACCGAGCGGCGCGAGGCGGAGGAGCGGCTGCGCCTGCTCGCCCGCGAGGTCGACCACCGGGCCAAGAATGCGCTTGCCGTGGTGCAGGCGGCGCTCCGCCTGACGCCGAAGGACGATGCCGCCCGCTATGCCCAGGCGGTCGAGGGGCGGGTGAACAACCTCGCCCGGGTCCACAACCTGCTGGCCCAGGCGCGCTGGTCCGGGACGCGGCTGCTCCAGCTGGCCGAGGGCGAGCTGGCGCCCTTCCTCCCCGCCCGCGCCGGCGATGGGGAGCGGGTGCCGCGGGTGGCGCTGGACGGGCCCTCGGTGCTGCTCGGGCCGAGCGCGGCGCAGGCGATCTCCATGGCGCTGCACGAGCTGGCGACCAATGCGACCAAGCATGGCGCGCTCTCGGTGCCGGGCGGCATGGTGCGGCTCTCCTGGGTGCTCGACCACCCGGCCGGGCTGCTGCGGATCCGCTGGACCGAGACGGGCGGCCCGCCCATCGCCGCGCCGCCGGGGCGCCGCGGCTTCGGCAGCCGGGTCATGAAGGGGACCATCCGCGACCAGTTGGGTGGCGCGGTCCACCGCGACTGGACCGCGGCCGGGCTCGATTGCGGGCTCGAGGTGCCGCTCGGCCGTCTGGCCTCGGATCTCGACGAGGGCGCCTCGGACCGGCCGCTCTTCTCCCGGATCAAGGAGTGACCGAGCGACAGGGCCGATCGGAGGGCCGCCGCTGCGCATCGGGATTCAGACGCGGTGGGAGAATGACAAAAACCCTTGTCCAACCAAAAGGCGTGACGCCCGCGGCACCGCTCGCGGACCTCGATCAACTTAAGGCGAGATCGGCCCGTAAGGCGGTTAGTCACGGTATTTCGATCTTCTCGTGCGAAAACCGATACAGACATGCACCGGCCTCGGACGGGCCACGCCGGGAGCCGAGCCTTCCGAGAAGGCGAAGCCGACCGCGCCCTCGGCCTGGCCGCTCGCCTGGCGGAGCGCCGCGACGGCCGGCCTGCCGGCCGCGCTGCTCGCCGCCAGCGGCTGGCTCGCCTGGCGGGAGGCAGCGCTGTCGCCGCTCGCCGTCGCCCTGCCGGCGCTGCTCGGCCTTGCCCTTCTCGCCTGGCACGGCCGGCGCCGGCTGCTGGCCGCGAATGACCGGCTCGAGCGGCGCATCGCCGAGCGCGGCGCGGCGCTCGCCGAATTGTCCGAGGCGCTCGACCTGACGCCCTCCATGATCACCGATCTCGAGGGGCGGATCCTCCATTGGTCGGAGGGCTGCGCGCGGCTCTACGGGTACGGCCGGGAGGAGGCGCTCGGCCGGCCGGTGTCCGACCTGCTGCGCACCGAATTCGCCTCCGGCGGGCGCGAGGGGCTGCTGGCCGACCTGCTCCGCGACGGCCAGTGCCAGGGCGAGCTGCGGCAGTACAGGCGCGACGGCAGCCCGCTCGTCGCAAGCGTGCACTGGGTGCTGCGCCGCGACCCGCGGACCGGCGCGCCGCATTCGATCGTCAGCACCCGGACCGATCTCACCGCCCTGCACCAGGTGGAGCAGGCGCTCCGCCGCAGCGAGGCACGGCTGCAGCGGGCGCAGGAGGCGAGCGGGGCGGTTGCCTTCGAGCTGGGCGAGGACGGCTCGGTGCTGACCGATGCGGCGATGTCCGGGCTCTTCGGCCTGCCGCCGGCGGGGCCGCTGACATTGGCGCACCTCGCCTCCCGCCTGCATCCGGGGGACCGCCGGTTACTGGCCGGCGCCTATGGCAACCTCGCGCGGCATGGCGGCGCCTTCAACCTGGAATTCCGCATCCGCCGGCCGGATGGCACGGTGCGCTGGCTGCTGGCGCGGGGCGAGGCGCAGCCGCGGCAGCCCGGCTGCCAGGCGCCGCGGCTCGCCGCCGGCATCGTCCTCGACGTCACCCAGCGGCGGAATGCCGAGGCGGCGCTGGCTGCCAGCGGCGAGCGGCTGCGCCTGGCCCAGGAGGCGGCGGGCTTCGGCATCTACGACCACGACTTCCGCACCGGCGCCGTGACCTGGGACAGCCGGATGCGCGCCTTCTGGGGCCTCGGCGAGGAAGCGCCGGTGACGGCGCGGCACTTCCTCGCCGGGCTGCACCCGGAGGACCGGCCGCTGCGCCGGGCCGCCATGCGCGAGGCCCGCGACCCGCAGGGCCCTGGCACCTACCAGGCCGAGTTCCGCGTGGTCGGCGAGGGGGAGCGCTGGATCTTCACCATCGGGCAGGTGCATTTCGAGCATGGCCGCGCGGTGCGGCTGACCGGCCTCGCCCTCGACGTCACCGAGCGCAAGCGGAGCGAGCAGCGCAACGAGCTGCTGATGCGCGAGGTCGACCACCGCGCCAAGAATGCGCTGGCCGTCGTGCAGGCGGCGCTGCGGCTGAGCCGGGCGGAGACGCCGGCGGAGCTGGTGCGGATTATCGAGGGGCGGGTCGCCGCCCTGGCCCGGGCGCAGACCATCCTCGCCCGCCGCCGCTGGGAGGGGGCGGAGCTGCAGGCGCTGCTGGAAGGCGAGCTGGCCGCCTTCCTCACCGGCATCAGGCTCGATGCGCCGCGGGCCGAGCTGCACGGGCCGCCGGTGACCCTCGCCGCCCAGGCCGCCCAGCCGCTCAGCATGGCGGTGCACGAGCTGGCGACCAATGCGATGAAATACGGCGCCCTCTCCCGCCGCGGCGGGCTGCTGCAAGTGAGCTGGCGGCTCGATCCGGCGCGGCAGGTGCTCAGCCTGCTCTGGCGCGAGCGCGGCGGACCGGAAGAGGCGGCGGCCCCGACGCGGCGCGGCTTCGGCTCCCGGGTGATCGAGCAGACGGTGCAGGTGCAGCTTGGCGGCAGCCTGACCCGGCGCTGGCTGCCGGGCGGGCTGGCCTGCGAGATCACCATCCCGCTCGCACGGCAGGGCGCGGCGGCGGAGAAGGCGGCGGCGGCCTGAGCCTCAGCCCAGCAGCCAGTCGCGCAGCAGCGACGTCACCGCCTCCGGCGCCTCCATGGGCGGCAGGTGACCGCAGCCGGGGAGGCGGTGCAGCCGGGCGCCGGGGATGCCGGCAGCGATCTCCTCGGCCAGCTCGGGCGGCGTCAGCAGGTCGGCCTCGCCCACCGCGACCAGGGTCGGCAGGCGGAGCCGGGGCAGGTCCGGGCGCGAGTCCGGCCG
The DNA here is from genome assembly GCF_059504005.1 of Belnapia sp. Taxonomy (NCBI): domain Bacteria; kingdom Pseudomonadati; phylum Pseudomonadota; class Alphaproteobacteria; order Acetobacterales; family Roseomonadaceae; genus Belnapia; species Belnapia sp. The sequence goes on from NZ_JCACHU010000144.1 coordinate 45,072, forward strand.
CGTGAGGATGGCGGCCTGCTGGCGCAGGAAGGCATCCCGCCCGACCCGCTCGGCCATTGCCATCACCGCCTGGCCCACCGGCCCCGCCAGCCGGTCCGGATGGACGAGCTGCGGCAGCAGCCGCGGGGTGACGCCCTTGAACAACCCGCTGCGGGCGAAGGAGATCAGGCCGCGGCGGCGGCGCGCCTGTTCCGGCGTGTCGGGCCGGGCGGAGGTATCGAGCAGGGCGAGCCGCGTCACCCGCCCCGGCGCCTGGCGCAGCACCTCGAAGGCGAGGTAGCCGCCCATGGAGAGGCCGGCCAGGGCGAAGCGCGGCGGCGCCGCGGCCAGCGCCCGTTTGGCCATGGCGGCAAGGCTGCTGTCCTGCGCCACATCGGCGACGTGGCAGCGGACGAGGCCGCCGAGGCCCGCGACCTGCGCCTCCCACAGCGCGGCGTCGCAGAGCAGGCCGGGCAGCAGCAGGAGGTCGGTGGGGTCGGGCATGGCAATCCTGCCTCTAGGGGGCGGGAAAAACCGGCACAAGCCCTGCCGCGCCTTGATTTTCGGCCCCTGTTGGCGCATATGCGCGGCGGACCTGGAACGGCAGCCTTGCGAAAGGGCGAGCCGGGCGTCGGTTTTCGGCCATGTGGGCCGCCATGCCGCCGCTGTCCCGGCGAAGGAACCGACCGCACTTGACCGATACCCCTGACCGGCCCGCTTCCGACGCGGCCGAGACTACGCACAACGACCACCAAGCTGGCGACCGCCAGGCCGAGACCCCGCCCGCCGCGGCCATGGCGGCCGAGCCCGCGCCTGCCCCGGCGACCGAGGATGTGCCGGAAACCGTCATGGCGGAGAGCGCCACCGCGGTGATCGAGCCTGCCGCCGAGACCTCCGAACCCGACCCGGCCGAGCTGCTGCCGCCGGCGATCGATGCCGCCGCGGAGCAGGACGCCGAGGACGAAGGCGACGAGGAGGACCAGGAGGAGGATGAGGGCGAGGACGAGGCGCCGCGCGTCACCTTCGCCGATCTCGGCCTGTCCGAGCCGATCCTCCAGGCCGTCGCCGAGGCCGGCTATGTCTCGCCGACGCCGATCCAGGAAGCCGCTATCCCCATCGTGCTGATGGGCCGCGACGTGCTCGGCTGCGCCCAGACCGGCACCGGCAAGACCGCTGGCTTCACGCTCCCAATGCTCGACATCCTGGCCAATGGCCGGGCCAAGGCGCGCATGCCGCGCAGCCTGATCTTGGAGCCGACGCGCGAGCTCGCGCTGCAGGTGGCCGAGAATTTCGTCAAGTACGGCAAGCACCTCAACCTGGTGCATGCCCTGCTGATCGGTGGCGAGAGCATGAACGACCAGCGTGCCGTGCTCGAGAAGGGCGTCGACGTGCTGATCGCGACCCCGGGCCGCCTGCTCGACCTGTTCGAGCGCGGCCGCATCCTCCTTGCCGACTGCAGGGTCCTCGTCATCGACGAGGCCGACCGCATGCTCGACATGGGCTTCATCCCGGATGTGGAGCGCATCGTCTCCATGCTGCCGCCGATGCGGCAGACGCTGTTCTTCTCCGCCACCATGGCTCCGGAAATCCGGAAGCTGGCGGATGCCTTCCTGCAGAACCCGAAGGAGATCAGCGTCTCCGCCCCGGCCTCGGTGGCGACGACCATCACCGCCGGCCTGCTCTGGACGCGGGAGCTCGACAAGCGGGAGGCGCTGCGCCGCCTCATCCGCCGCGAGGAGGTGCAGAACGCCCTGATCTTCTGCAACCGGAAGATCGAGGTGGACGTCCTCTACAAGTCGCTCAAGCGCCACGGCTTCTCGGTCGGCGCCCTGCATGGCGACATGGACCAGCCGAGCCGCTTCGCCACGCTGAACAAGTTCAAGGCGAACGAGCTGCAGCTGCTGGTCTGCTCCGACGTCGCGGCGCGCGGCATCGACATCGGCGGGCTCAGCCACGTCTTCAATTTCGACGTGCCCTTCCACGCCGAGGACTATGTCCACCGCATCGGCCGCACCGGCCGGGCGGGCAAGCAGGGCGCGGCCTTCACCATCGCCACGCCCGACGATGCGCGCAACGTCGCCGCCATCGAGAGCCTGACCGGCAAGCCGATCCCGCGCATCGAGGTCGAGGGGCTCGACCCCATCAGCAACGAGGAGATCGCCGAGGCGGCCTCGCGCCCCAAGCGCGGCCGCGGCGGCAGTGCCGGGCGTGGCGGTGGGCGCGAGCGGGATCGCGGCGGCCGCGACCGTCGCCCGGCGCCGCAGGCCGACCGGCCGGAGCGCGGCCCCCGCCCCGAGCGGAGCGGCCGCGACCGTCCCGAGCGGGAGCGCGGCGAGCGCGATCGGCCTGAGCGTAACCGCGACCGTGCGCCGGTCGCCGCCCGCGAGGAGCGCCCGGCCCGTGAGGAACGTCCGGCCCGCGAGGAGCGGGCTCCCCGCGAGGAGCGCGCCCCGCGCGAGGAGCGCCGCTGGGACCGCGAGGCCCCGCGCCGGCGCGACCGGGACCGCGACGACCTGGGCCCGGCCGTGGTCGGCTTCGGCGATGCCGTGCCCGCCTTCATGCTGATCCCGATCCCCCGCCCGCGCCGCGACCAGCAGCCGGAGCAGGAGGCCGAGGCGGCGTGACCCCCGGCCCGCGGGCGATGTCCCGCGGGCGCCTCGCTACCCGTTGTCCGACCGCGCCCGAGGCGCCAAGTACCGGCGGCAGAAAAGCCCCGAGGAGCCAGCCATGAACGTCGTCATCCAGCCCCCCAAGCGCATGGCCAGCTTCGCCTGGGAAGACGCGCTGCTCCTCGAGGACCAGCTGACCGAGGACGAGCGGATGATCCGCGAATCCGCGCACCAGTTCTGCCAGGAGCGGCTCTTCCCCCGCATCCTCATGGCCAACCGGCACGAGACCTTCGACCGGGAGATCATGAACGAGTTCGGCGAGATGGGCTTCCTCGGCGCGACGCTCGAGGGCTATGGCTGCGCCGGCGTCTCCTACGTCGCCTACGGGCTGATGGCCCGCGAGGTGGAGCGGGTCGATAGCGGCTACCGCTCGGCCTTCTCCGTGCAGTCCTCCCTGGTGATGTACCCGATCCACGCCTTCGGCTCCGAGGCGCAGCGGGAGAAGTACCTGCCGAAGCTCCGCACCGGCGAGTGGGTAGGGTGCTTCGGCCTGACCGAGCCGGATGCCGGCTCCGACCCCTCCTCCATGCGGACGCGGGCGAAGAAGGTCGATGGCGGCTACCTCGTCTCCGGCTCCAAGACCTGGATCACCAACGCGCCGATCGCCGACCTCGCCGTGATCTGGGCTAAGGACGATGAGGGCATCCTCCGCGGTTTCATCCTCGAGAAGGGCATGAAGGGCCTTACCTTCCCGAAGATCGAGGGCAAGTTCTCGCTCCGCGCCTCGACCACCGGCATGATCATGATGGATGAGGTCTTCGTCCCGGAGGAGAACCGGCTACCGGGCGTGAAGTCGCTCGCCGGCCCCTTCTCCTGCCTCAACCGCGCCCGCTACGGCATCGCCTGGGGCGCGCTCGGCGCCGCCGAGTTCTGCTTCCATGCCGCGCGCGACTACGCGCTGAACCGCACCATGTTCGGCCGCCCGCTGGCGCAGACCCAGCTGGTGCAGAAGAAGCTCGCCGACATGGAGACGGAGATCACGCTCGGCCTGCAGGCCGTGCTCCGCGTCGGCCGGCTCTTCGACGAGGGCAAGGTGGCGCCGGAGATGATCTCCCTGGTGAAGCGCAACAATTGCGGCAAGGCGCTCGACATCGCCCGGCTCGCGCGGGACGTGCATGGCGGTAACGGGATCGTGGACGAGTACCATGTCATCCGCCACGTCATGAACCTTGAGACGGTGAACACCTATGAGGGCACGCATGACGTCCATGCGCTGATCCTGGGGCGGGCCATCACCGGGCTGAACGCCTTCGGAGGCTGATGTTCAGCGCCCAGGATGTGCCGGAGCTGGAGCAGACGATCCAGCTCGCCATCGCGCCGGCCTTCCTGCTGACCGGCATCTTCTCGGCGCTGAACGTGCTGGCCGGGCGGCTCGCCCGGCTGATCGACTGGGAGAGGGCCATCCGCAACGGCCTTTCCCCGGCGCTGGCCGGCGAGCGGCGACGCCTGGCGGAGCGGGCCTGGCACATCCACCGCGCCATCACCTGCTGCGTGCTGGCGGCAATGGCGCTCTGCACCCTCATCGTCCTGTCCTTCGGCGCGGTCTTCCTCGGCCTCGCCGTCGCCTGGGTGCTGGCCGGGCTGCTGATCGGCGCGATGCTGCTGCTGGTCGCGGCGCTCGGTTTCTTCCTCGCCGAGGTGCGGATCGCCTCGCACCACCTGCCGCTGACCGCCGACGAGGGCTGAGGCGATGGAGCTGCTGATCGACCAGATGGGTGCCGCAGGGGATGGTGTGGCCCAGGCGCCCGCCGGCCCCGTCTTCCTCTCCCAGACCCTGCCGGGCGAGCGGGTGCGCGCCCGCATCAGCGGCAAGCGCGGCGAGGCGGAGGCCTGGCTCGCCGAGAGCCCGGAGCGCGTCGCCCCGCCCTGCCGCCACTTCCCGGCTTGCGGCGGCTGCGTGCTGCAGCATTGGGACCTCGCCCCCTATGGCGCCTGGAAGCGGGGGCGGCTGGTGGAGGCGCTGGCGCGGGCCGGCTTCCCCGATGCCCCCGTCGCGCCGCTGGCGATGACGCCGCGGAACAGCCGCCAGCGGGCCGATCTCGGCCTCGAGCGCCTGGCCGACGGTCGGGTGCAGATCGGCTTCCACCAGCGCGGCACCACCAACCTCGTGCCCATGCAGGAATGCCACGTGCTGCGGCCCGAGCTGGTCGCGCTGCTGGGGCCGCTCGCCGAGGCCCTGCGCCGCATGGAAGGGCTGCGGCGGCTCGGCTCCGCTGTCATCAACCTTCTGACGAGCGGGCCGGACATCCTGCTGCGGACCGATGCGCCGCTGTCCGCGCCGGACCGGCGCCTGCTCGCCGCCCTGGCGACGGAGCGGCGCATCCCCCGTATCGCCTGGGCCGGCAAGGGCGGGCCGGCGGAGGTCGCGGCCCAGCTCGGGCCGGTGCGGCATCTGCTCTCGGGGGCGGCGGTGGTGCCGGCGTCGGGCGCCTTCCTCCAGGCGAGCGCCGAGGGCGAGGCGGCCATCATCGCCGCGCTGCTGGAGGGGCTGCCACGCAAGCTCCCGGGCCGGGCGGCCATCGCCGATCTCTATGCGGGGCTCGGCACGCTCAGCATCCCGCTCGCCGCCCGCGCCCGCGTCACCGCCTTCGAGGCGGTGCCGGAGGCGGTCTCGGCGCTGGCCACGGCCGCGGGCAAGGCTGGGCTGCGGGTGAAGGCGGTGCGGCGCGACCTCGAACGGCAGCCGCTGGCCGGGCCGGAGCTGCGAGAATTCGCCGCCGTGGTGCTCGACCCGCCCTTCGCCGGCGCGGCCGAGCAGACGGCGCTGCTGGCCCGGGCCGGGGTGCCGGCCATCCTCTACGTCTCCTGCAACCCGGTCGCCCTGGCGCGGGATGCGAAGCCGCTGCAGGCCGCCGGCTACCGCGTCACTACGGCGGTGCCGGTCGACCAGTTCCTCTGGTCGCCGCATCTGGAGGCCGTCGTCGCCTTCGCGCGCTGATCCCCTCGCGGAATGGCTTGATCCCTGCGTGGGCCTCCCTACCAATAGGGGGGCGACTTCCGAGAGGGACCGATGACCGACTTCACCAGCCGACGCCTCGCCTTGGGCGGCCTCGCCGCCGGGCTTGCCGCCCCGTCCCTGCTGCGGGGCGCCGCGGCGCAGACCGCACCGGCCGCCCCCTCCCCTGCCGGCCAGGCGCCAGGCTTCTACCGCTTCAAGGTCGGCGGCTTCACCGTCACCACCGTGCATGACGGGTTCTTCGAGCGGCCGCTGCAAGGCTTCGTGCGCAACGCGCCGATCGAGGAGGTGCAGAAGGTGCTGGCGGAGAGCTTCCTGCCGACCGAGAGCATCCGCATCCCCTTCACCGTCACCTTCCTCGACACGGGCAGTCGACTCGTCGCCTTCGACAGCGGCAACGGCGTGCTGCCGCCGACCGCGACGCAGGGGAAGATGATCCAGAACATGGCGACCGCCGGCATCGACCCGGCCAAGGTCGACCTCGTGGTGATGAGCCATTTCCACGGCGACCATGTGAACGGCCTGCTGAACGGCGCCGGCGCCGCGGCCTTCCCCAATGCCGAGGTCGTCGTCCCTGCCGCGGAATGGGCCTGGTGGAGCGACACCGGCAACGAGACCCGCAGCCCCGAGGGCCAGCGTGCCACCTTCGCCAACAGCGCCCGCCGCTTCGCCCCCTACCAGGGCAAGATCCGCCAGGTGGCGGCGGGGGCGGAGGTGATCCCCGGCATCCAGGCGGTCGCCGCCCATGGCCATACGCCGGGCCATACCTGCTACCTGATCGCCGACGGTCCTGCGCAGGCGATGTTCCTCGCCGACACCACCAACCGGCCGGAGCTGCTGGCCCGCCGCCCGGACTTCCACGCCGTCTTCGACTTCGACGCGGCGATGGCCGAGGCGGCGCGGCGGAGGATCCTCGACCAGGCAGCGGCCGACCGCATCCGCGTCACCGGCTACCACTTCCCCTTCCCGGCGAATGGCTACATCGCCAAGGAGGGCAACGGCTACCGCTTCGTTCCGGCGGACTGGTCGGGCAGCCTCTGAGGCCGGGGCGCGTCGCCGCGGGGGGCAGGGTGGGCGGATATCACCCAGTCGTCGCCGCGGCGACATTGCAGCGTCACGGAGCGCGGGCTATCCGCTGACCATCATGGAAGCCGTGGCCCGCGACCCGATCGAAGCCCTTCGACCCCGCCGCCTGCGGCGGAAGAAGCCCCTGCGGTTCAAGAGCAGCCTGCCCGGCGGGCGGCTGTTCGACGTCTTCGAGGAGCGGCCGCTCGGCGGCCGGGTCCGGGCGGTGCGGCGCATCGCCTCCGTGCTGCTCTGGACGCTGGTCTCGATCCCCATCCAGTCCGTGCTGCTGCTGCTGCCGGGACGGCCGAAGGTGGTCTTCGCCCGGGTCTACCATGCCGTGCTGTGCCGGCTGATCGGGCTCAGGGTGCAGGTGATCGGCGAGGCGTCGCGGGAGAAGCCGGTGCTCTTCCTGTCCAACCACTCCTCCTGGCTCGACATCCTGGTGCTCGGGGGGACGCTGGAGGGCTGCTTCGTCTCCAAGGCGGAGGTCGGCACCTGGCCGCTGATCCGCACCGTGGCGCGGCTCGGCCGCACCGTCTTCGTCAGCCGCAGCCGCGGGCGGACGGGCAGCGAGGCGGAGGCGATGAGGGCGCGGCTGGCGGCCGGCGACAGCCTTATCCTCTTCCCCGAGGGCACCAGCAGCGACGGCACGCGGGTGCTGCCCTTCCGCAGCGCCTTCCTGGCGACAGCGGGCTCGGCGCGGGAAGTGCAGCCGGTCTCGCTGGTCTATGACCGGCTCGGCGGGCTGCCGGCCTGCCGGCGGGACCGGCCGCTCTTCGCCTGGTACGGCGACATGTCGATCGCCAGCCACTTCTGGCGGCTGGCGCGGCGCAGCGGGGCGCGGGCGACCGTGGTGCTGCACGAGCCCTTCAGCCCCACGGCCCTGCCCGACCGCAAGGCGATGGCAGCGGCGAGCTGGACCACCGTCTCCACCGGCGCGGCGCTGCTGCGGCAGAACCGGCCGGCCGCGCCCCTGGCGACGGTGTGACCAAAGCAGGCTTGACCCGAGCTGCCGCGAAGCCCGACGCTTCCGTCACCATGCGATTCTCGCCCTCTCCCGGGGCGATGCCCCGGCCCCTCGCCGCTTGACCGCGGCCTCCTGCCTGCGCATGTGCGCAAGCAGCTTCGGCGCCGCCGCGCCGATGGGGTGGAGTGGGCCTTTGGCATGACGGTACCGGACGCAGCGACACGGAAGCGGCTCTTCCTCCGCACCTGGGGCTGCCAGATGAATGTCTACGACAGCGCCCGCATGGCGGATGTGCTGGCGCCCCTCGGCTATGCGCCGGTGGAGGCGCCGGAGGGGGCCGACATGGTCATCCTCAACACCTGCCATATCCGCGAGAAGGCCAGCGAGAAGCTGTTCTCCGAGCTCGGCCGCCTGCGCGAGATGAAGCGGGAGCGCGAGGCGGCCGGCGAGGGCATGGTGCTGGCCGTCGCCGGCTGCGTCGCCCAGGCGGAGGGGGCGGAGATCACCCGGCGCGCGCCTTGGGTCGACATCGTGCTCGGGCCGCAGACCTATCACCGCCTGCCGGAGATGGTGGCGCGGGCGAGCCGGGCCGCCGGCGCCGTCATCGAGACGGAGATGCCGGTCGAGCAGAAATTCGACCACCTGCCGGAGCAGGCGGGCGGCCAGGGCATCGCCGCCTTCCTCACCGTGCAGGAGGGCTGCGACAAGTTCTGCTCCTTCTGCGTCGTGCCCTATACGCGCGGGGCCGAGTATTCGCGCCCGGCATCGGCGGTGGTGGCCGAGGCGCGGCGACTGGTCGCGGGCGGGGCGCGGGAGATCACGCTGCTCGGCCAGAACGTCAACGCCTATCACGGCGAGGGGCCGGGCGGGCGCGTCTGGAGCCTCGGGCGGCTGATCCGCGCGCTGGCGGAAATCCCCGGCCTGCTCAGGCTGCGCTACACCACGAGCCACCCGCGCGACATGGATGACGACCTGATCACGGCACACCGCGAGGTGCCGGCGCTGATGCCCTACCTACACCTGCCGGTGCAGTCGGGCAGCGACCGGGTGCTGGCGGCGATGAACCGGGGCCATACGGCGGCCGAGTTCCTGGCCGTGGTCGACCGGCTGCGGGAGGCGCGGCCGGACCTCGCCCTCTCCTCCGACTTCATCGCCGGGCATCCAGGCGAGACGGCCGAGGACTTCGCCCAGACCATGGCGCTGGTGGAGCGGGTCGGCTTCGCGCTGGCCTACAGCTTCAAGTACTCGCCGCGGCCCGGGACGCCGGCGGCCGGCGCGCCCTTCCAGGTTCCCGAGGCGGAGAAGGACGCCCGGCTCCAGGCGCTCCAGGCGCTGCTGCGCGAGCAACAGGACGCGTTCAACCGCTCCCGCGTCGGGATGACGATGCCCGTGCTGCTCACCGGGCCGGGCCGGCATCCCGGACAGGTCGCCGGGCGTTCTCCCTGGTTGCAGCCGGTGCACCTGGCGGCGCCGCTCGATCTGGTCGGGCGGGAACTGCCGGTGCGCATCCTCGCCGCCCATCCCAATTCCCTCTCCGGCCTCCTGGCGGCCGGGGAGGGCGTATCCGCAAGCCTGCCCGCAGAGGAGCCTGCCCCCGCTTGAACACCGCCCCCATCGTCTTCCGCGCTGGGGAGGCCCGCGGCACGCGGCCCGCCTCCCCTCCCCCCGCATCGCCGGAGCAGCGCAGCGTCACGCTGCAATTCGACGACAACGCCCTGCTCCCCCTTCTCTACGGGGAACATGACCGCCATCTGGCGCGGATCGAGCAGCGATTGGGGGTCCGGCTCGGCTCGCGCGGCAACCGGTTGACCATCGCCGGCGGGGCGGGACGGACCGAAGTGGCGGAAGTGGCGCTGAAGGCGCTGTGGCGGCGGCTCGAGAAGGGCCAGCCAGTGGGGACGGCAGAGGTGGAAGCAGCCTTGCGCATGGCCGAAGGAGACGCCGAGGGCGACCCGCGCCTGCCCTTGCAGGACCGGCCGGAGATCCGCACCCGGAAGGGGGCGATCGCCCCCCGGACCCCGGCCCAGGCGGCCTATATCGACCTGCTGGCGCGGCAGGAGATGGTCTTCGGCATCGGCCCGGCCGGCACCGGCAAGACCTATCTCGCTGTGGCGCAGGGCGTCGCCCTGCTGCAGGCCGGGCGGGTGGACCGCATCGTGCTCAGCCGGCCGGCGGTGGAGGCGGGGGAGCGGCTCGGCTTCCTCCCCGGTGACCTGAAGGAGAAGGTGGACCCCTATCTCCGCCCGCTCTATGACGCGCTGCACGACATGTTGCCGGCGGAACAGGTGGCGCGGCGGATCGCCTCGGGCGAGATCGAGATCGCGCCGCTCGCCTTCATGCGCGGCCGGACGCTGGCGCATTGCTACGCGATCCTGGACGAGGCGCAGAACACCACGCCGGCGCAGATCAAGATGTTCCTCACCCGCATGGGCGAGGGAACGCGTATGGTGGTCACCGGCGATCCGACCCAGGTCGATCTGCCGAGTGGCCAAAGGAGCGGGCTGACCGACGCGCTGAACATCCTCGACGGGGTGGATGGCATCGGCGTCGCCCGCTTCGACGAACGCGACGTGGTGCGGCACCCGCTGGTGGCGCGCATCGTCGCGGCATATGGGCGGGCCGATGGCCGGGCGGCGCAGCCGCCGGGCCGGGGGCCGAAGAAGGAAGGCGATGGAACCGGACAGTAGTCGTCCCGAGGGCGAGGGCTTGGAGGATCCCCTCCAACCGGCATCCCCAGAGGTGCTGGTCGATGTGGTGGTGGAGAATCCGGCTTGGCGGCGCTTCGTGCCGCGGGCGGAGGTCCTGGCGCGGCGCGCGGTCGCCGCGGCGCTGGCCGGGAGCGGGGCCGAGGGCCTCGTCACCGTGCTGCTGGCGGATGACCGGGCGCTCAAGCGGCTGAACGGCGAGCATCGCGGCAAGGAGAAGCCGACCAACGTCCTGAGCTTCCCGGGCGGGGCGCCGGGCTATCTCGGCGACATCGCCCTGGCCCTCGGCGTGGTGCGGCGGGAGGCGGAAGCGGGCGGCAAGGCGCTGGCCGCGCATTTCGTCCATCTGGTCGCCCATGGGGCGCTCCATCTGATCGGCCACGACCATCTGGCGGCCGGCGAGGCGCGGCGGATGGAGCGGGCCGAGGCGCGGGCGATGCACCGGCTGCGGCTGCCCAACCCCTGGAGGCATGCGGCATGAGCGCCTCGAACGGCAATGGCCGCGACGGGCTGCTCTGGCGCCTGCAGAGCCTGCTGCGGCGGCGCGAGGCGGAGAGCGTCCGCGACCGCATGGAGGAGCTGATCGAGGAGCAGCGCGAGCCGCACGATCCGGGCGAGCGCGGCGGGACGGATGCCGACGACCTCGACGCGCAGGAACGTGCCCTGCTCGGCAACGTCCTCAAGCTGCGCGACAAGACGGCGGGCGACGTCATGCTGCCGCGCGCCGACATCATGGCGATGCCGGAGGACTACACGCTGGAGCAGGCCATCCGCCTGATCCAACGCGACGGGCACAGCCGCTACCCGGTCTTCCGCAAGCAGCTGGACGACATCGTCGGCATGGTCCACATCAAGGACGTCTTCGCCAGCGTCGGCAACGACGCCTCCTTCGACATGAAGGCGATCCTGCGCAAGCCGCTCTTCGTCGTGCCGAGCGTGCATGTGCTCGACCTGCTGCTGCAGATGCGTCAGGCGCGGATCCACATGGCCCTCGTCGTCGACGAGTATGGCGGCATCGACGGGCTGGTGACGATCGAGGACCTGGTCGAGACCATCACCGGCGACATCGCCGACGAGCATGACGAGCCGGGCCCGCCGCAGCTGGTCGAGAAGCCGGACGGCACGATCGAGCTGGATGCGCGGATGCCGGTCGAGGATTTCGAGGCGAAGCTCGGCCCGGTGCTGACCGATGAGGAGCGCGCCTCCGACATCGACACCATGGGCGGCCTCGTCTTCAACATCGCCGGGCGGGTGCCGGCCAAGGGCGAGCTGGTCTCGCACTCCTCCGGCCTCGAATTCCGCGTGCTGGAGGCCGATCCGCGCCGCATCCGCCGGCTGCGGGTCCGCCGGCCCGGGGCGCAGCAGAAGCAGGCGGCGGAGTAGGGCGGGAGGGCAGCGCGATGGCGTTCAAGGGCAAGCCGCCGGGGACCGGCTCGGGCGAGATGTCCCGCACCACCCAGGCGCTGCGCCCTGCCATCGCGCTCTCCGAGGCGGAGGCGCGCAAGGCCCGGGCGCTGCGCCGCCAGGGCGAGGCGCCGCCGGTGATCGCGGAGAGGCTCGGCCTGCCGCTCGAGGAGGTGGAGAAGGCCCTCCTCCAGATGCGCAACCCCCGGCCGGAGACGACGCGGGGTACGCTCAACGTGACGCTTGCTGCGCACCGCTTCGTGCTCAGCGAGCGGCAGGGCGACGAGCCGCTCTGGCAGACCATGGACCGGCTGCTGGACGAGCTGATCCGAAGGCGGGCGGAGGCGGCGCGGCGGGCCGGCACGCGGCGCGGCGGACCGACGGCGGATGACTGGCTGCCGGGGCTCGAGGGGCCGGGGCTCGACCGCTCGGGCTGAGGGAACCGGTGCCGCGCCGGATACGTTTCGTCCCATAGTTGGCTGCCGCGAAATTGTGCCGCCGGGGCTGGACCTTCGGTTGCGGCGGCCAGGGGCGGTCATCACAATGGCCTCCTTCCGTCCGGACGATGGACCGGACCCTTGGGAGCAATAATGACCGACCGAAGCGACACCGCAGCCCTCGCCGATGCCGAGCCGCCGCGGGTCTCGACCGGCAGCGTCGGGCTCGACGACATCCTGGGCGGCGGCCTCGACGCCAACCGGCTGTATCTCTGCGAGGGGCGGCCCGGCGCGGGCAAGACCACCCTCGCCCTGCAATTCCTGATGGACGGGGTGCGGCAGGGCGAATCCGTCCTCTACATCTCCCTCTCCGAGACCGAGCGCGAGCTGCAGCTGGTGGCGAGGCGCCATGGCTGGTCGCTCGACGGAATCTCGGTCTTCGAGCTGGTGCCGCCGGAGGCGAGCCTCGACCCGAACCGGGAGCTGACGGTCTTCCATCCCGCCGAGATCGAGCTCAACGAGACGACGCAGCTGGTCTTCGATCGGGTGCAGGCGCTCAACCCCGCCCGCGTCGTCTTCGACAGCCTCTCCGAGCTGCGGCTGCTGGCGCAGAACTCGCTGCGCTACCGCCGGCAGATCCTGGCGCTGAAGCATTTCTTCACCGGCCGGAACTGTACCGTGCTGATGCTGGACGACATGTCCTCCAAGGCGGACGACCTGCAGCTCCACTCCATCGCTCATGGCGTGGTGCTGCTGGAAGAGACCGCCGTGGATTACGGCTCGGAGCGGCGGCGGCTGCGCGTGGTGAAGATGCGCGGCATACCGTTCCGCGGCGGCTTTCACGACTTCACCATCAAGCGGGGCGGGCTCGAGATCTATCCGCGGCTGGTGGCGGCGGAGCATCGCGGGCTGCCGGCAACCGGGCTGGTCGGGAGCGGCAAGCCGGGGCTCGATGCGATGGTCGGCGGCGGGCTGGAGCGGGGGACGAGCGTGCTGCTGCTCGGGCCGGCCGGGGTGGGCAAGTCCTCCCTCGGCCTCACCTATGCGCTCGCCGCCGCCGAGCGGGGCGAGCATGCGGTCATCTACGCCTTCGACGAGGGGCGGAGCACGATCTTCGCCCGCGCCGCGGCGCTCGGCCTGCCGCTGGAGGCGGCGGTCCGGGACGGGCTGGTCCACATCCAGCAGATCGATCCGGCGGAGCTGTCGCCCGGGGAGTTCGCCCATCTCGTGCGCAGCGCGGTGGAGCGGAACAGGGCACGCGTCATCGTCATCGACAGCCTCAACGGCTATCTCAGCGCCATGCCGGACGAGCGCTTCCTCATCCTGCAGATGCATGAGCTGCTGAGCTATCTGAGCCAGACCGGGGTGCTGACCTTCCTGGTGCTGGCGCAGCACGGGCTGGTCGGGCCGATGCAGACGCCGGTCGATATCAGCTATCTGAGCGATGCGGTCCTGGTGCTGCGCTATTTCGAGTTCGAGGGCTCAGTGCGGCGGGCGCTCTCCGTCGTGAAGAAGCGGAGCGGCGTGCATGAACGCTCGATCCGGGAATTCCGGCTGGGCTGGAACGGCATCGCAGTCGGCCCGCCGCTGAGGGATTTCAGCGGCGTCCTCACCGGCTCGCCGCACTACACCGGCTCTGGCACTCCGCTCCTGGCCGTTGATGAACCAGGCCAGCTCTGACCTCGCCACCCCGCGTATCCTCGTCCTGGCACCGACCGGGCGGGATGGCAGCGCCTCGGCCGATCTGCTGCGGCGGGCGGCGCTCTCGGCCGAGGTCTGCGCCGATCTGGAGGCGCTGCTGGCCGGGCTGGAGATCGGAGCGGATGCCGTCTTCGTCGCCGAGGAGGCGCTGATCGGCCAGCCGATCGAGCCGCTGCTCCATTGGGTGGAGCGGCAGCCGCCCTGGTCCGACATGCCCTTCGTCGTCCTCACCAGCCACCGGCAGACGCCGCAGGCGGTGGCCGGGCGGGCGCGGCTGGTGGCGGCGCTGCGCAACGTCTCGCTGCTGGAGCGGCCGGTGCAGGCCATCACCCTCACCAGCAGCCTGCAGGCGGCGGTGCGGGCGCGGCGGCGGCAATACGAGGTGCGGGCCCATCTCGCCGAGCGGGAGCGCGCGGCGCGCGGGCTGGAGGCGCTGGTCGCCGAGCGGACCCAGGCGCTGGAGGCGGCGAACGGGGCGCTGCGCGCGCAGATCGCCGAGCGCGAGCGGGTGGAGGAGACGCTGCGCCACGCCCAGAAGATGGAGGCGATCGGCCAGCTCACGGGCGGCGTGGCGCACGACTTCAACAACCTGCTGATGGTGATCTCGGGCGGGCTCGACATGCTCGGCCGCCAGCGCGATGCGGCGCGGCAGAAGCTGCTGATGGACGGCATGCGCCAGGCGGCCGGGCGCGGGGCGGCGCTGACCCGCCAGCTCCTCGCCTTCTCGCGGCGGCAGGCGCTGACCTCGGAGGCGGTCGACCTCGCCCGCCAGATCGGCGGCATGCGGGAGCTGCTGGACCGCAGCCTGCGCGGCGACGTGCATGTGACGCTCGACTTCGCGGAGGGGCTCTGGCCGGTCGAGGTCGATCCCGGCGAGCTGGAGCTCGTCGTGCTGAACCTCGCGGTGAATGCCCGGGATGCGATGCCGGAGGGCGGCACCATCGTCATCCGCGGCGAGAACCGGCCGGGGCTCGCAACCGATGGGCTGAGCGGGGATTTCGTCGCCCTCTCGGTGGTCGATACCGGGACCGGCATGCCGCCCGAGGTGCTGGAGCGGGTCTTCGAGCCCTTCTTCACCACCAAGGATATCGGCAAGGGATCGGGGCTCGGGCTGGCGCAGGTCTATGGCTTCGCCCAGCAATCGGGCGGCACCGTGCGGATCGACACCGCGCTCGGGCGCGGGACGACGATCATGCTGCTGCTGCCGCGCTCCATCCGCGCGCCGGCGGCGGCGGAGCGGCACCTGATCGACCTGCGGGTCGAGCGGCGGGTGGAGGCCAGGACCGGCCATGTGCTGCTGGTCGAGGATGACGACGAGGTCGCCGCGCTGGTCGGCGAGATGCTCGCCGAGCTTGGCTTCGAGGCGACGCGGGCGGCGAGCGCCGCGGCGGCGCTCGGGGCGCTGGCGGATGGGCGGGGGATCGACCTCGTCTTCTCCGACGTGATGATGCCGGGCGGGATGAACGGCGTCGACCTGGCGCGCGAGGTGAAGCGGCGGCGGCCCGGCCTGCCGGTGGTGCTCACCACCGCCTATGCCGAGGCGGCGAAGCGCGATGCCGAGGCGGAGGGGATCGCGCTGCTGCCCAAGCCCTACCGGCTGGAGGAGCTGGCGGCGGCGACACGGTTGGCGCTCGGCCGGCCGTGACCATCCCGCCTCCGCCGCGTTGAGGCGGGATGGACGCCGATGCCGACAAGGACCCCTTCGATATCGACCTCGTCTTCCGCCTGCTGCGGGAGGTGGTGGCGAGGCTGCCCAAGGCAGCGATGTTCGAGCTGCGCGACCGCGGCCATGGCTCGCCCTTCGAGCAGCTGGTCTCGGCCCTGATCTCGGCGCGGACGCGGGACGAGGTGAGCCTGCCGGTCTCGGAGCGCCTCTTCGCCGTGGCGAACACGCCGGCGGCGATGGCGGCGCTGGACGAGGCGCAGCTGGTCGGCCTGCTGCATGGCGCCACCTTCCCGGAGCCGAAGGCGCGGGACATCCTCGCCCTCTCGCGGCAGATCGCGGCGGCGGGGGCGGTGCCCGACACGCCCGAGGGGCTGATGGCGCTGCGCGGCGTCGGGCCGAAAATCGCGGCGCTGACCCTCGGCATCGGCTTTGGGCGGGCGGCGATCTCGGTCGACATCCATGTCCATCGCATCGTCAACCGCTGGGGCTATGTCGCGGCGCGGACGCCGGAGCAAACGATGCGGGCGCTGGAGGCGGTGCTGCCCCGGCGCTACTGGATCGAGATCAACGAGCGGCTGGTGCCCTTCGGCAAGGCGATCTGCACCGGCGAGCGGCCGCGCTGCGAGGGGTGCCTGCTGGTCCGGCAATGCCGGCAGGTGGGGGTGCTGCCTACTCGTCCCGCCGCGGCCGGGCCAGGAGCTGCGCCATCGCCTCGGCGACGGTCGTCTCGGCCGCCAGCAGCGCGGTGACGGCGTCGCAGACCGGCAGCTCCACCCCGGCGGCCTTGGCGCGGGCGAGCAGGGCCGGGGCGGTGCTGGCGCCCTCGGCTACGCTGGCCTTGCCCGCCAGGGCCTCGGCCAGGGTGAGGCCGCGGCCGAGGGCCAGGCCGAGCGCGGTGTTGCGGCTGGAGGGGCCGGCCGCGGTCAGCAGCAGGTCGCCGAGGCCCGAGAGGCCGGCGGCGGTCTCCGCCCGGCCGCCGAGCGCCACGACCAGGCGGGACAGTTCGGCGAGGCCGCGGGTGATGAGGGCGGCGCGGGCATTCTCGCCGAGCCCGGCGCCGATCACCGCCCCGGCGGCAATGGCGATGACGTTCTTCGCGGCCCCGCCGACCTGCACGCCGAGCGGGTCGTCGCTGCCGTAGAGGCGGAAGCCGGGCGTGGCGAGGCGGGCGGCTGCGCCCTCGCACAACGCTGCGTCGCGGCCGGCGAGGACGGCGGCGGCGGGCAGGCCGGCAGCGACCTCATGGGCGAAATTGGGGCCGGAAAGGATGGCGCCGGGGTGGCCCGGGCGGAGCCGCTCCAGCAGTTCGAGCGGGAAGAGGAGGCTCTCCCGCTCCACGCCCTTGGCGGCGAGGATGAGCGGCGGCAGCGAGGCCGGCAGCCGGGCCAGCAGGGCGCGGAGATGTTGGGTCGGGACGGCGAGGAGCGCCGCCTCCGCCCCGGCCAGCGCGGCCGGATCGGCGGTGACGGCGATGCAAGGGTCGAGCGCGATGCCGGGCAGGTGGCGCACATTCTCCCGCGCCTCGGCGATGGCGGCGGCGCGGCCGGCGTCGTGGGCCCAGAGCGTCACCGCGCCGCCCGCGCGCGCCGCCTGCACCGCGAGCGCCGTGCCCCAGGCGCCGGCGCCGATGACGGCGAGATGCGCCACCCCCTACTCCGCGGTGAGGCGGGTGATCGCCCAGCCCTCGCCCGGCTCGCGCGTGCCGAGGCGGTCCAGCAGGGCGGCGAGCATGGCGCCCGCCGCCGCCTCGAAATGCCAGGGCGGGTTGGCGATGATCAGGCCGCAGCCGTTGAGCCGCTGCGGATCGGTCGGCTCGCGCAGCCAGAGCTCGGCGGCGATCAGGTCGCGGACGCCGCTTTCCTGCAGGGCCGTGTGGAAGGCGCGGACCGGGGCGCGGTGCTTGATCGGGTACCAGCAGGCCTGGATGGCGGCGCGGAAGCGATGGGCGACGAGGGCGATGCCGGCCGCCATGCGCTCGAACTCGCCCTCCTGCTCGAAGGGCGGGTCGACCAGCACCAGGCCGCGCCGCTCCGGGAAGGGTGTCAGGGCGCGCAGCGCCTCCCAGCCGTCGCGCAGATGCACGGCGACCTGCGGATCGCGCCGGAAGCGGGCGCGCAGCACCGCATGGTCCTCCGGATGCAGCTCGCAGGCGAGGAGGCGGTCCTGCGGACGCAGCAGCGCCCGGACCAGGGCGGGCGAGCCCGGATAGCGCGCAGGAGCGCCGGCGGCGCGGACAAGGGCCAGATAGTCGGCGAGCGGGCCGTCCCCGGCATCGAGCAGGCGGAGGATGCCGCGATCGGCCTCGCCGGTGCGCCCGGCCTCGGGTGCGGCGAGGTCGTAGTCGCCGAGGCCGGCATGGGTGTCGAGCACGCGGAAGGGCGCCGGCTTGGCGGCCAGCGCCCGCAGCAGCGCCGCCAGCAGGGCGTGCTTCATGCAATCGGCGAAATTGCCGGCATGGAAGGCGTGGCGGTAATTCACGCGCCGAGCGCGATGGTCGCCCCGTGCCGGGTCTCCTCCGGCCGGCAGAGGGCGGCGATGGCGGCGGCCACCTCGGCGGGCTGGCGCAGGCTTGCCGGGTTCTCGCCTGGCATGGCGACGGCGCGGAGGCGGGTGGCGACGGGCCCCGGATCGACCAGGTTGACGCGGAGCGGCGTGCTCTCCACCTCGGCCGCCCAGGAGCGCGCGAGATGCGCCTGGCCGGCCTTGCCGAAGCCGTAGAGGCCCCAATAGGCGCGCGGCGCCTCGGCCACCGCATCGGCGAGGAAGACGGCGCGGCCGGCGGGCGCGGCACGCAGCGGCGGGTCGCAGGTGCGGATCAGGCGCCAGGTGGCGGTGAGGTTCACCGCGACGCTCCCCTGCCAATCGGGCGGCATGATGTGCGCGACGGGGGTGAGCTTCGCCAGCAGCCCGGCGGCGTGGACGAGGATGTCGAGCCGGCCGAAGCGATGCACGATCGAGGGGCCGAGCATGTCGATCTTCTCGGCATCCTTGGCAAGGTCGAGCGGGAAGAGCGTCGCCTGGCCGCCCTCGCCGCGGATGGTGTCGTCCACCTCCTCCAGCGCGCCCTGGGTGCGGGCGGTCAGCACGCAATGGGCGCCGAGGCGGGCGAGCTCCAGCGCCACCGCGGCGCCGATGCCGCGGGAGGCGCCGGTGACCAAGGCGACCGAGCCCTCCAGCGGCTTCGCCATCAGCCGATCTGCAGCAGCGAGAGCTGCTTGTCGCTGTTCGCCTGGGCGTCGCTCAGCGGGATGGCGTAGTCGCCGGTGAAGCAGGCATCGCAATAGGCGGGCTTCGCCACGTCGCGGCCGGGCTTGCCCAGCGCCCGGTAGAGCCCGTCGAGCGAGATGTAGGCGAGGCTGTCGACGCCGATGATCTTCGCCATGCCCTCGAGGTCATGCGTCGCGGCCAGCAGCTTGCCGCGCTCGGGCGTGTCGATGCCGTAGTAGCAGCTGTGGGTCGTGGGCGGGGAGGAGATGCGCATGTGCACCTCGCGCGCGCCGGCGGCGCGGACCATCTCGACGATCTTCTTGCTGGTGGTGCCGCGGACGATGCTGTCGTCGACAAGGATGACGCGCTTGCCCTCCAGCATCGGCCGGTTGGCGCTGTGCTTCAGCTTCACGCCGAGATGGCGGATCTGGTCGGTCGGCTCGATGAAGGTGCGGCCGACATAGTGGTTGCGGATGATGCCGAGCTCGAAGGGGATGCCGCTCTCGGTCGCATAGCCCATCGCAGCCGGCACGCCGCTGTCGGGCACGGGGACCACCACATCCGCCTCGACGCCGCTCTCGCGCGCCAGCTCGGCGCCGATGCGCTTGCGGGTCTCGTAGACCGGCGTGCCCTCGACCACCGAATCCGGGCGGGCGAAGTAGATGTACTCGAAGATGCAGAAGCGGGCCTGGTGCCTGCCGAAGGGCTTGATGCTGTGGACGCCCTGGTCGTCGATAATGATGATTTCGCCGGCATCGATGTCGCGGACGAACTCCGCGCCGACGATGTCGAGGGCGCAGGTCTCGCTGCACAGCACCCAGGAGGTCGGTACGCCATCCGTCCCGCCGGTGCGGCCGAGGACGAGGGGGCGGACGCCGAGCGGGTCCCGCGCCCCGATCAGCGCGCCGTCATGCAGGGCGACGAGGCTGTAGGCGCCCTGCACCTGGCGGAGCGCGTCGATCAGCCGGTCGACCACCGTCGAGTAGAGGCTGATGGCGATGAGGTGGATGAAGACCTCGCTGTCCGTCGTGCTCTGGAACAGGCAGCCGCGGTTGACGAGGCTGCGGCGGAGCGCGAGGGCATTGGTAAGGTTGCCGTTATGCGCGACCGCGAAGCCGCCGAAGGCGAAGTCGGCGTAGAGCGGCTGGACGTTGCGCAGCGCCGTCTCGCCCGTGGTGGCGTAGCGGTTGTGGCCGAGGGCGGCGCGGCCGCGCAGCGAGGCCATGATCTTGGCGTCCGAGAAGGTGTCGCCGACTAGGCCGCGGCCCCGATGGGCGTGGAAGATGCCGCCCTCGTCGAGGCTGACGATGCCCGCGGCCTCCTGGCCGCGATGCTGCAGCGCGTGCAGGCCGAGCGCCGTCAGCGCCGCGGCGTCGTTGGTGTTCCAGATGCCGAAGACGCCGCATTCCTCGTGGAATTTGTCATCGTCCGGGGTGGCGAACTGCGGGGCCTGTTCGGTCATGGGAGGGTCCTCACGTCCGGTTGCGGGCAGGCGGCCGCTCGAAGTCTTCCTGCGTCGGGATGGGGCGGGCCGGCGGCGAGGCCACGCGGGGGCGGTACTCGGTGGGAAGCTGGGCGACGAGCCATTGCGCGCCTTCGATCACCAGGGGGAGGGAGCGGGCCTCCCGGACCGGCTCCGGCCAGCGCTCGGTCGCCGGAAGCAACATGCCGCCGAGGATATAGGCAAGGATGACGAGAAAGGCACCCCGCGCGATGCCGAACAGCATCCCGAGCGCCCGGTCGGTGCCGCCGAGGACGGAATTCTGCACCAGGCGCGCGACGAAGGCGATCAGCACCTTCAGCACGATCAGCACCACGAGGAAGACGGCGCCCGCGGCCAGGGCATCGGCGAGCCAGGGGGGATCGACCGTGCCCTGGAGCAGGGGCGCAACGGAGGGGCGCAGGATGAGGGCCAGGGCGGCGGCGCCGATCCAGGCCCCCACCCCCAGCACCTCCTGCACCAGCCCGCGCAGGAAAGCGAGCACCGCCGAGACGGCCAGCACCGCCAGGACCACAGCATCGACCCAGGTCATCGTGCGGCGGATATAGCGATGGGGGGTGGGGGTGTCCACGCGCACCAGCGGTAGGGCTGGGCAGCGCGGGGCACAGGTGTGCCCGAATTACCCGGCCTCAGAGCTTGGTCGCCGCAGGCCGGAACGGCCGAAGGGGTAAATCATGCGGCCACACGGCTAGCCAGAGCATGATCCGTGATCCAGTGATCGCGGATCATGCTCTGGCCGGCTCCTTCCGCACCGAGCGTCCGGCGAAGGCGGCGACCAGGTCGGCGAGATGGCCCACCTCGGTGAGGCGAAGCCCGTCCGGCGCGCTCGGCGTGCGGCCGCCGCGGGCGACCCGGCGGGGCAGGACGGAGGCGGCGAAGCCGAGCTTCTGCGCCTCGCGCAGCCGCGCCTCGGCCTGGGCGACCTGGCGGACCTCGCCGGAGAGGCCCACCTCGCCGAAATAGACGGTCTCCGGGTCGGTCGGCCGGTCGGTGGCGGCGGAGACCAGGGCGGCGGCGACGGCAAGGTCGGCCGCGGGCTCGGCGATGCGGAGGCCGCCGGCGATGTTGAGATAGACGTCGTTCATGCCGAGGGTCATGCCGCAGCGCGCCTCGAGCACCGCCATCAGCATGGCGAGCCGCCCGGAATCCCAGCCGACCACCTGCCGTCGGGGACTCCCGCCGGCCGAGGGGGCGAGCAGCGCCTGCACCTCGACCAGGACCGGCCGCGTGCCCTCGATCCCGGCGAAGACGGCGGAGCCGGAGACATTGCCGCGCCGCTCGGCGAGGAAAAGGGCGGAGGGGTTCGGCACCTCGACCAAGCCGCGCTCGGTCATCTCGAAGACGCCGATCTCGTCGGTCGCGCCGAAGCGGTTCTTCACCGCGCGGAGGATGCGGAACTGGTGGCCGCGATCGCCCTCGAAGTAGAGCGTGGCGTCGACCATGTGCTCCAGCACGCGCGGGCCGGCGAGCGTGCCCTCCTTCGTCACATGCCCGACCAGGATGAGGGCGAAGCCGCGGGTCTTGGCGAGGCGGATCAGCTCCGCCGCGCAGGCGCGGACCTGGGCGACGGTGCCGGGCGCGGAATCGAGGGCATCGAGCCAGAGCGTCTGGATGGAGTCGATGACGACGAGCGCCGCCTCCCGCTCCTGCTCCAGGCTGGCGACGATGTCGCGCAGCGCCGTCGCGGCGGCGAGCGCCAGCGGCGCCCCTTCGAGGCCGAGGCGCAGCGCGCGGAGGCGCACCTGCTCCACCGCCTCCTCGCCGCTGACATAGAGGGCCCGATGGCCGCTGCCGGCGATGCGGGCGGCAGCCTGGAGGAGGATGGTCGACTTGCCGATGCCGGGGTCGCCGCCGACCAGCACGGCGGAGGCGGGGACGATGCCGCCACCGAGCACCCGGTCGAGTTCCGGCAGGCCGGTCGGGATGCGCGGCGGCGGGGCCGAGCTCCCCTGCAGGCCGACGAATTCCACGCGCCGGCCGCCGGCCACCTTGGCGGCCGGGCCGGGGCCGCGGACAGCGGCCGCCTCCTCCTGCAGGGTGTTCCACTCGCCGCAGGCATCGCAGCGACCCTGCCACTTCGGATGGACGGCGCCACAGGACTGGCAGACATAGCGGGCGCGGTCCTTGGGCAAGCGGCCTCCTCTTTCGGCACGAAACAGGAACATGGGACAGAGCCGCCTCCGGCGCAAGCCTGGACCGTGGCGGCCCGCCGGCGCAGGCTGGGCGGATGAGCAGCCCCCTCCCCTTCCCCATCCATGTCTGCGGCATCGAGGAGCTTGGAGGCCATTGCGCCACCGGCGTCAGCCATGTGCTCTCCATCCTCGACCCGGATCGTGCCGAGCCGGAGGCCTTCGGCAGCTTCGGCGAGCATGCACGGCTGGAGCTGCGCTTCCACGACGTCATCGAGGAGCAGCCCGGCCAAGTGGCGCCGGGCGAGGCGCATGTGGCCGCGATCCTCGATTTCGGCCGCGGCTTGGCGGCGGAGCAGACGGCGCGGCTGCTGGTGCATTGCCATGTCGGGATCTCCCGCTCGACCGCGGCGATGAGCCTGATCCTCGCCCAGGCGCGGCCGGAGCTGACGGCGGCGGAGGTGCTGCACGGCATCCTCGCCATCCGCGAGAAGACCTGGCCCAACCTGCGGATGCTGGAACTCGGCGATGCGATGCTAGGCCGCGGCGGGGTGCTGCCGCGGGCGGCGGCGGCCATCTACCGCCACCAGCTCGCCATCCGCCCGCATCTGGCCGAGGTGATGCGGAATGCCGGGCGCGGGCGGGAGGTCGACGCGGCGGAGGCGCTCGGCTGATCCAACCCCAGGGAGGGCGGATTTCCCTGGTCGCGTCGAAACCAAAACCGTGTCATTTTGATTTCGTACTCACGATGCAGGTATTTGGACGATGGACGATTGGCAGCACCAGATCGGCAGGAACGGGACCCGGGGCGGCGGCAGGGCGCCGGCCCTCCCGGGCTTCACACGGTTGAGCGAGGCGGAGACGCGTGACCTCCACCTCTTCATCGCGCCGGAGCGGCTGGCTAGGTCCCGGCGGATGCTGGCGTCGGGCCTGTTCACCTGGGTGCAGGCCGAAGCCCGGGCTCCGGGCAACGACAACCACGCCTGAGGCGAGCGGTCCGGCCGTCAGAAATCCGGGTCGGCGTAATGCTCGGGCGGGGCGAGGCCGCTGATGCGGTCCGCCAGGAGGCCGCGGAAGCAGGGGCGCGACTTCATCCGGGCATACCAATCGCGCGCCGCCTCGCTCAGCTCCCATTTCACGTCACCGATATAGTCGAGCGAGGAGAGCTGCGCGGCGGCGGCGAAGTCGGCGAGGCTGATCTGCGAGCCGGCCAGCCAGGCGCGGTTCTCGGCCAGGTCGCCGATATACTCCATATGGATCTTCATGTTCTGGTAGCCGGCCCGCATGGCGGCGGCATCCGGATTGCCCCGGCCGAGGAGGCGCTTCAGCTGCTTCTCGTAGAGCAGGTTGCGGGTGACCTCGGTATGGAACTTGTGGTCGAACCAGGCCACCAGCCGCCGCACCTCGGCCCGCTCGCCGAGCGTCCGGCCGTAGAGCGGCATGTCGGGATAGGCTTCGTCCAGATACTCGCAGATGGCGTAGCTGTCGGCGATGACGAAGCCGTTCTCCTCCTGCAGCACGGGGACGGTGCAGGCCGGGTTCAGCGCCAGGAAGTCCGGCCGCCTCTCCCAGATCCGCTCGACGCGGAGCTCGAAGGGAATCCGCTTCTCCGCCAGGGCCAGGCGGACCTTGCGGGAAAAGGGCGAGAGCGGGATGTGATAGAGGGTTCGCACGGCACGGCCTTATGACACCCGCGCCGCGGCAGCGGAAGGCGTTCCGCACCGGCTTCCGGGAGGCGGGGTGGATTCGGTATGATAATGTCCTTGAACGGGAGGACGGGCCATATGCCATTCACGAACACGATCGCCGAACTGGCGGTGTTCCACCGTCTGAGCCGGGCCAGCGGCCGGGTCGCCCCGGAGGATGTCCGCTTCGCCGAGCAGAGCGATATCGGGCCGGAGGATGTGGCGACCTTCCGGGAGGCGACGCGCCGCCTCGGGGTGCTGATCATCATGCGCTGCCCGAAGCGCGGCGCCGTCGCCTTCCACGGCACCGTGCCGCCGAAGCGCTGGGCGGACGGGCATGACAGCGCCGGCAACACGGTGAAGTCGGGCGAGAGCGGCCTCGGCGTCCATCCCGAGCGCGGCAACATCTTCGTCTCGGACTACGACATGATGAGCCTCTGGGCGAGGAAGCCGGAGGGCGGCTACCGCAAGCTCTTCGCCTCCGCCCTGATCTCCGGCGCCGAGCGTGGCAAATGGGACAAGGAGGCGATGGAGGCGGTGCGGGTGCTGAATACCGGGCTGCAGAGCAAGCTGCAGCACGGGGCGCAGGACGACTTCGACCCGCCGCACGGGCACCAGCATCCCGGGGTGAGGCCGGATACCCGCTTCGCCGCCTTCCGGGAGGGCGAGGCGAGCTACCTGGCCGACATGGCAGCCTGCAAGGCCTATTACAGCCAGTGGGGGCTCTACTGGCCCTATAACGGCGAGGGCCAGTTCACCAAGGCGCTGCGGCCCTAGGCGGGGCGGCCTATTCGGCCGCCACGGCCGCCCCCGGGGCGCACTCGTCCCGCATCGGCACCGGCAGGTACTTCGCGTACTCCTTCGGCACGGCGTGCCAGAAGCGGCCGCGCTCCGTTTCCCAGTCGTTCAGCAGCCGGGCGGCGAGGCGGCTGCCCGTCTCCGCCACATGCCGGCCGATGAGTACCTGGAGCTGCGCCTCCCAATGGTTGGAGGCGAGGCGGGACCAGAACAACGTGTCGGGGTTCACGCGGCGCTCGAAGCTCTCCTCGGGGTCGTAGAGGAAGGCCATGCCGCCGGTGAAGCCGGCGCCGAAATTGTCGCCGACGGAGCCGAGGATCACGACCGTGCCGCCGGTCATGTACTCGCAGCCATTGGCCCCGCACCCCTCGACCACCGCTGTCGCCCCGCTGTTGCGGACGGCGAAGCGCTCCCCCGCCTGGCCCGCGGCGAAGAGCTCGCCCGCCGTCGCGCCATAGAGGCAGGTGTTGCCGATGATGGTGTTCTCGCTCCAGACGAGGCTGGAGGAGGGTGCCGGACGCACGACGATGGCGGCGCCGGAGAGGCCCTTGCCGACATAGTCGTTGGCATCGCCCAGCACCTCGAGCTTCAGGCCGCGCACCGCGAAGGCGCCGAGCGACTGCCCGGCCGTGCCGCGCAGCCGCACCGTCAGGTGGCCGCGCTGCAGCCCGGTCATCCCGAATTTCCGCACGATCTTGCTGCTGATCTTGGTGCCGATCGCGCGATGCGTGTTCCGGATGTTGTACTGCAGCTGCATCTTCTCGCCGCGCTCGAAGAGGGAGGCGGCGTCGCGGATCATGTCCGCATCCAGCGTCTCCGGTACCTCGTTGCGGCCTTCCAGCGTGCAATAGCTCGGCAGGCCGCCGGCGTCAGCCTGGACCAGCAGCGGGTTCAGGTCGAGGTCGTCGAGATCCTCCGAGCCGCGGCTGACCTGCTTCAGCAGGTCGCTGCGGCCGATGACATCGGTCAGCTTGCGGAAGCCGAGCGAGGCAAGGATCTCCCGCACCTCCTCCGCCACGAAGGAGAAGAGGTTGATCACCTTCTCCGGGCTGCCGGCGAACTTCTTCCGCAGCGTCTCGTCCTGGGTGCAGACGCCGACCGGGCAGGTGTTGCTGTGGCACTGCCGGACCATGATGCAGCCCATCGCCACCAGCGAGGCGGTGCCGATGCCGAATTCCTCGGCGCCGAGCATGGCGGCGATGACGACGTCGCGCCCGGTCTTGATGCCGCCATCGGTGCGGAGCTTCACCCGGTGCCGCAGCCGGTTGAGCTGGAGGACCTGATGCGTCTCGGAGAGGCCCATCTCCCAGGGCAGGCCGGCATACTTGATGGAGGAGACGGGCGAGGCGCCGGTGCCGCCGGAATGGCCGGAGACCAAGATCGCATCCGCCTTCGCCTTGGCCACACCTGCGGCAATCGTGCCGATGCCGGAGCGGCTGACCAGCTTCACGCAGACCGTCGCCTCGGGGTTGATCTGCTTCAGGTCGTAGATGAGCTGCGCCAGGTCCTCGATCGAGTAGATGTCGTGATGCGGCGGCGGCGAGATCAGCGTCACGCCCGGCGTCGCATGCCGCAGCCTGGCGATGATGCCACTGACCTTGAAGCCGGGCAGCTGGCCGCCCTCGCCGGGCTTCGCGCCCTGCGCCACCTTGATCTCGATTTCGCGACAGTTGTTGAGGTACTCCGCCGTCACGCCGAAGCGGCCGGAGGCGATCTGCTTGATGGCGCTGTTGGCGTTGTCGCCATTGGCGCGCGGGCGGGCCCGCTCCGGGTCCTCGCCGCCCTCGCCGCTGTCGGACTTGGCGCCGATGCGGTTCATGGCGATGGACAGCGTCTCGTGCGCCTCCGGGCTGAGCGCGCCGAGCGAGATGCCGGGGGCGACCAGGCGCTTCCGGATCTCGGTGATGCTCTCCACCTCCTCGAGCGGCACGGCGGCGCGGCCCTCGCTGCGGAAGTCGAGCAGGTCGCGCAGCGCGACCGGCGCCTGGCGGCGCACCGCCTCCGAATAGCGCTTGAACTTGGTGTAGCTGTCGGTCTCCACCGCCTCCTGCAGCGTGTGGATCAGGCCGCCGTCGAAGGCATGGCTCTCGCCGCGGAGGCGCCGCTTGTAGAGGCCGCCGACCGGCAGCGTGATGACATCCGCATCCCAGGCGCGGCGGTGCAGCGCCAGCACGCGCCGGGCGATGCCCTGCAGGCCGATGCCGGAGATGCGGCTCGGCACGCCAGGGAAGAACTCGGCGACGAGCGCGCGCGAGAGACCGATCGCCTCGAAATTCATGCCGCCGCGATAGCTGCTGAGGACCGAGATGCCCATCTTGGACATGATCTTCAACAGGCCCTTGTCCACCGCCTTCTTGTAGTGGGCCACGCAGTCCTCGAGCGAGGCCGAGCCGAAGAGACCGCGGCGGTGCCGGTCGGCGATGCTCTCCTGCGCGAGATAGGCATTCACCGTCGTCGCGCCGGCGCCGATCAGCACGGCGAAGTAGTGGACGTCGACGCATTCGGAGCTGCGGACATTGAGGCTGGTGAAGGTGCGGAGCGAGTGCTTCACCAGATGCGTGTGCACGCCGCCGACGGCAAGGATCATCGGGATCGGCGCACGGCCGGCCGACTGCTTCTCGTCCGTCAGGATCACGTGGGCGCAGCCGGAGCGCACGCCCTCCTCCGCCTCGCGCCGGATGCGGTCGATGGCGCGGCGAAGGCCGGCCGCGCCCTCATCGGCGGCGAAGGTGCAGTCCACCTCGCAGGCGGTCGCACCCATATAGCCGCGCATCGCAACGAACTCGGCATTCGACAGCACGGGGCTGTCCAGCATCAGCATGTCGCATTGCGTCGGGTCCTCGTCGAGGATGTTCCCGAGATTGCCAAGGCGGGTCTTCAGCGTCATCACCCGCGTCTCGCGCAGGCTGTCGATGGGCGGGTTGGTGACCTGGCTGAAGGTCTGGCGGAAATAGTGGTGCAGGCCGCGATACTGACCGGAGAGCACGGCGATCGGCGTGTCGTCGCCCATGGAGCCGACAGCCTCGGCGCTGTCCTCGACCATCGGGTGGAGGATGGTCTCCAGCTCCTCCAGCGTGTAGCCGACGGCGAGCTGGCGGCGGCGCAGCTCCTCCCCCTGGAAGGCAACGGGCTCGCCGGCGCCGGCGCGGACGATGCCGTCGATGCGCGTGGTGCGCTCGGTCCACTTGCCGAAGGGGTGGCGGCCCGAGAGCTCGTCCTTCAGCTCGGCATCGCGGTAGAAGCGGCCGGCCTCGAGGTCGACGCCGATGCACTGGCCGGGGCCGACGCGGCCCTTGGCGACGATCGCGTCCTCGGAAACCTTCACCATCCCCGTCTCGGAGCCGACGATCAGCAGCCCGTCCGCCGTCTGGGTGTAGCGCAGCGGGCGGAGGCCGTTGCGGTCGAGCCCGGCGATGACCCAGCGGCCATCCGTCGCGGCGATGGCGGCCGGGCCGTCCCAGGGCTCCATCACCGCGTTGCAGTAGAGGAAGAACTCGCGATGCGCCTGCGGCATCGTCGCGTTGTTGGTGATGCTCTCCGGGATCAGCATCGACTTCGCCATTGGCGCGTCGCGGCCGCCGCGGACCAGCAGCTCGAAGACGTTGTCGAGCGTCGCCGTGTCGGAGCCGCCGGCCTGCACGACGGGCTTGATGTCCTCGAGATGCGCGTCGAGCAGCGGGTGGGAGAGCCGCGTCTCGTGGCTTTTCATCCAATTGGCGTTGCCGTGCAGCGTGTTGATCTCGCCGTTATGGGCGAGGGTGCGGAAGGGCTGGGCCAGCTTCCAGGTCGGGAAGGTGTTGGTCGAGTAGCGCTGGTGGTAGATGGCGAAGCGCGAGACGAAGCGCGGATCGGTGAGGTCCGGGTAGAATTCCGTCAGGTGCTCGGCGAGGAACATCCCCTTGTAGATCAGCGAGCGACAGGACAGGGAGCAGAGGTAGAGCTCGGAAATCTGCGCGGCGATGGCCTGCTTCTCGATCCGGCGGCGGATGACGTAGAGGTCGCGCTCGCAGGTCGCCTCGTCGCGCAGTTCCGGATCGTGGATCAGGATCTGCTCGATCTCGGGCCGCGTCGCATTGGCCTTCTCGCCGATGCAGCCGACGCCGATCGGCACCTGGCGCCAGGAATAGATGGCGTAGCCGGCCGAGAGGATCTCCGTCTCGACGATCTGGCGGCAGCGCTCCTGCGCGCTGAGGTCGCTCTTCGGCAGGAAGACCATGCCGACGGCGATGCGGCCCGGGCGCAGCCGGTCGCCGCCGCGCTGCACCACCTCGGCGAAGAAGTCCTGCGGGATCTCGATATGGATGCCCGCTCCGTCGCCGGTCTTGCCATCGGCATCGACGGCGCCGCGGTGCCAGACCGCCTTCAGCGCGTCGATGCCGGCCTGCACGACCTTGCGGGAGGGCTTGCCGTCGAGAGCTGCGACGAGGCCGACGCCGCAGGCGTCATGCTCGGTGGTGTCGACATGCGCCTCGTCGCGGAGGCGGGCGGCGCTCGCCTGATAGGCGCGGGCGAATTCGGATCCGGTCTCGGTCATCGCTCTCACTCCGCGGCGGTGGCGAGGGCGCTCGCCTTCTGCGTGACATAGGCCTCGATCTGATCCGCGGCGTCGCGCCCGTCGCGAATCGCCCAAACAACGAGCGAGGCGCCGCGGACGATGTCGCCGCCGGCGAAGACGCCGGGCAGCGCCGTCATCATCGTGCGGTGGTCGACCCTCAGTGTCCCCCAGCGGGTGACGGCGAGCGCCGGCTCGTTGAACATCGCCGGCAGGTCCTCGGCATCGAAGCCGAGCGCCTTGATGGCGAGGTCGCAGGGAATGGCGAACTCGCTGCCGGGGATGGCGGCCACCTGCTGCCGGCCGGTCGCATCCGGCAGGCCGAGATGCATGCGCACAGCGCGCACCGCCTCCACCTTGCCCGCGCCGATGAAGGCGTCGGGGGCGGCGAGCCAGGTGAACTCCACGCCCTCCTCCTCGGCATTCTTCACCTCGCGCATGGAACCCGGCATGTTCGCCTTGTCGCGGCGGTAGAGGCAGGTGACGGCCGTGGCGCCCTGGCGGATGGCGGTGCGGACGCAATCCATCGCCGTGTCGCCGCCGCCCAGCACGACCACGCGCTTGCCCCTGGCATTCAGCGCGCCGGAGGCGAATGCGGGGACCTCGTCGCCCAGGTTGTCGCGGTTCGAGGCGGTCAGGTAGTCGAGCGCAGGGATGATCCCGGGGAGGTCGCTGCCGGGCACCTCGATGTCGCGCGCCTTGTAGACGCCTGTCGCGATGAAGACGGCGTCGTGCTTCGCCCGCAGCTCGTCGATGGTGATATCGGTGCCGACGGCGCAGTTCAGGTGGAAGTGGATGCCGCCCGCCTCGAAGAGCTTCCAGCGGCGCAGCACCACCTCCTTCTCCAGCTTGAAATTGGGGATGCCGTAGATCATCAGCCCGCCGACGCGGTCGTAGCGGTCATAGACATGGACCTGCCAGCCGCGGCTGCGCAGCCGCTCGGCGGTGGCCAGGCCGGCGGGCCCTGCGCCGATGATGCCGATGCTGTGCAGCTTCTCCTGGCGTGGAATCGGCGGCTTCACCCAGCCATTCGCCCAGGCGGTGTCGTTGATGTACTTCTCGACAGCGCCGATGGTGACGCTCTCGAAACCCTTCTCGATGACACAATTGCCCTCGCAGAGCCGGTCCTGCGGGCAGATGCGGCCGCAGATCTCGGGGAAGGTGTTGGTCGCCGAATTGACCTCATGCGCCTCCTCCAGCCGCCCCTCCGCCGTCAGCTTCAGCCAGTCGGGGATGTTCTGGTTCAGCGGGCAGTGGATGGAGCAGAAGGGCACGCCGCACTGGCTGCAGCGGCTGGCCTGGGCGGAGGCGGCCTCGGCGGCGAATTCCCGGTAGATCTCGCCGAAATCGGAGCGACGGGAGGCGATGTCGCGCTTTTCCGGTTGCGCCTGGGAAAGGCGCACGAATTGCAGCATCCGTTCGGCCATGGCGGCGTCCCCGCTTTCTCGATCAAGGGCGATGCGGGCGCGCAGCGCCGCAGCCGCCCCGGCTGATGACATGCGCAGCATTACGGCGCCGCGAGGCGTGACGCGAGTCCTTTTTCGCCGAAAGGTCAGCAGAACCGACCCTATTTCCGGACAGTGGGGCCGGACGGAAAGTTTGGGAAACTCTCCCGCAGACCAGAGGGACCGATTCGGCCCTTTCAGCCCGCGGCCAGCGGCCTGCGCCCGCCCCCGGTACGGAAGCGCCTGAGATAGCCCGGCACCACCGCCTCCACCGATTTGGGGGTGATGCCGAGATCGGCGAGGCCCGGCGCTCCGGGCGAGGCGACATTGTCCCGCTGCAGCATGAGCAGCTGATCCTCGGTCAGCGGCGGGTTGGGCAGGTAGCGGCCGAGGGCGACCTGCAGTTTCACCAGCCCCTCCGGCAGGTCGACCAGCGGGCGCCTGTGGCCGGTGGTGTCGAGGATGAAGCGCAGCAGCTCGCGGAAGGAGAGCACGCGCGGCCCGGCCAGCTCATAGGTCTTGCCGAGCGCCTCCTCGCGGTCGGCGGCGGCGATCACCGCATCCGCCACGTCGCCGACATAGACCGGCTGGAAGCGGGTCTTGCCGGAGACCACCGGCATCACCGGCAGCATCCGGGCGAGGCCGGCGAAGCGGTTGAAGAACTGGTCTTCCGGCCCGAAGACGATGGAGGGGCGGAGGATCGTAGCCTGCGGGAAGGCGGCGCGGACGGCCGCCTCGCCCTCCGCCTTGCTGCGGCCGTAGCGGCTCGGGCTCTCGGCATCGGCGCCGATCGCCGAGACATGGACCAGCCGCTCCACCCCGCCTTCCGCCGCCAGCCGCGCGACCCGTCCCGCGCCCTCGGCCTGGACGCGCTGGAAGTCGCCCGCCGCCCGCTCCGCCAAGATGCCGACGAGATTGACCACGAGGTTCGCCCCGGCGATGGCGCGGGCGAGCTGGCCTTCGTCGCCGAGATTGGCGGCCAGCGGCACGATCTGCCCCACCATCCCCTGCGTCTGCAGGAAGCGCGCCCGCGCCGGGTCGCGCCCGGCGACACGCACCACCCAGCCGCGCGTTGCCAGCCGCTGCACCACGTAGCGGCCGATGAAGCCGGCTCCGCCGAAGACGGTGGCGACCTGACGGATAGTGGTCTGGCGCATGCGGGGCTACTCCAAGCTGAAGGCGGGCGGACCATAGGTCTGGCGGGGTGCAACGCCAAGCAGGGCCGCAAAGCCGCTTGACGCCGGACGCATGGCCTTCTATCTGCGCGCTCCCGGCGGAATGTCACCGCCGGCTCCGCAGCCTGTGCCCAGGTGGTGGAATTGGTAGACGCGCTGGCTTCAGGTGCCAGTGACCGCAAGGTCGTGAAGGTTCGAGTCCTTTCCTGGGCACCATCCCCCGCTTCGGGGACCGCGCATTGGGCACGACCCTCTTCTCCCCCCAGCCGGCCGGCCGCGGCAACGCTGCCGCCAGGAGCCCCGCCGTGATCCGCCTGCATCGCCATGACCTGCCCGACGGGCTCGATTTCGGCAGCATGGTCGCGATCGATACGGAGACGATGGGGCTCAACCCGCACCGCGACCGGCTTTGCCTAGTGCAGCTCTCCGCCGGCGACGGCAATGCGGAGCTGGTGCAGATCATCCCCGAGCGCCTGGGCGGCCGCGGCGCCGATTGCCCGAACCTGAAGCGGCTGCTCGAGGACCCGGCGGTCACCAAGCTCTTCCACTTCGCCCGCTTCGACTGCGCGGCGCTGCACCAGCATCTCGGCGTCACCGTCGCGCCGGTGGTCTGCACCAAGGTCGCCGCCAAGCTGGTCCGCACCTTCACCGACCGGCACGGGCTGAAGGATCTCTGCAAGGAGCTGCTCGGGGTCGAGATCTCGAAGCAGCAGCAGAGCTCGGACTGGGGCGCGCCGGAGCTCTCGCCGGAGCAGCTGGCCTATGCCGCCTCGGACGTGCTGCACCTGCATGCGCTCTGGGGGAAGCTCGAGGGGCTGCTGCGGCGCGAGGGGCGGCTGGAGCTGGCCGAGGCCTGCTTCCGCTTCCTGCCGGCGCGGGGCGCACTCGACCTGCTCGGCTATGCCGATCCCGATATTCTCGCGCATTGATGGTCGGCCGCCCCTGCAACAATTAACCACTTGTCAAGGCCAAACCGGGTTTCTGGCACGATTCTTGTCCGACGCCGCCTGATGCGTTGACCCTTGGGGCATGGCAGCCCATAGATGGGGTGTGCAGATGCGAAGAGCCATTTCCCGGCCTCGCCCGTCCGGGCGCCAGGCGGGACCGT
This sequence comes from Belnapia sp., assembly GCF_059504005.1. Classification (NCBI taxonomy): domain Bacteria; kingdom Pseudomonadati; phylum Pseudomonadota; class Alphaproteobacteria; order Acetobacterales; family Roseomonadaceae; genus Belnapia; species Belnapia sp. Next base: position 78,224 of record NZ_JCACHU010000144.1, read on the forward strand.
GAAGCCGGACCGGCCCTCCCCGGCTCGGACCATGGCCGTTCGCGCGCCGTCACCCGCCGACCATGCCATGCTCCCGCTCTCGCGCGAGCGCCGCGGCTTCAGCCAGGGGCAGATGGCGCGTCGGCGCTTCTTCGTCCGCTGGAGCAAGCGGCTGCTGCCGGCCTTCGCCCTCGCGCTGCTCGGCCTGGTGGTGTTCTGGCCGGAGATTGAGGGCAATGAGGACCGCTCCCGCGTCAGCTTCCGTCGCATGATGATGCCGCGGGCGGAGGGGCTGCGGGTCGTCAATCCGCGCTACCAGGGGGTCGACGAGCTGAACCGGCCCTTCACCGTCACCGCCCGCACCGGCCAGCAGCCGGGGGCGGAGCAGGTGCTCGACCTTGAGGAGCCGCGGGCGGACATCCTCCTCTCCGACGGCGCCTGGGTCTACCTGCAAGCGCATAGCGGGCGGTTCGACCGCGCCGCCAACCATCTCGACCTCAAGGGCGAGGTGACGATCTACCACGACAGCGGCATGATGATGCTGACCGAGACGGCCGCGGTTGAGACCGAGGCGGGCACCGCCAGCGGCGACGACCCGGTGGCCGCCCAGGGCAGTTTCGGCACCATCACCTCGGACGGCTTCCGCATCTGGGAGGGCGGCGCCGTCGTCGTCTTCACCGGCCAGGCCCATGCGGTGCTGGAGGGCGGCCGGCCATGAGGCGCTGGCTGCTCGCCGCCCTGCTCGTGCTGCCGATGGCGGCGGGGGCCCAGGGCATCGACCTCTCCCAGGGCGGGCCGGTGGATGTCACCGCCTCCGACGGCATCGAGTGGCGCCAGGCGGAGCAGGTGGTCATCGCCCGCGGCAATGCCCGCGCCCTCCGCGGCAACGTCACCGTCTATGCCGACCGGCTGCTGGCCCGCTACCGGCCCCAGGCACGGCCGGGCGAGGCGCAGTCCCGCGCGGTGCAGCCCGCCGCAGCGGCCGGCAGCCCGGACCAGGCGCTCGGCGGCGCCAATGAGATCTGGCGGCTCGAGGCGGAGGGCAATGTCCGCATCGTCACCGAGACCGACACCGCCCGCGGCGACCGCGCCGTCTATGACATTGACCAGGCGGTGCTGGTGCTGACCGGCCGCGGCGACCTTTCGCTCACCACGCCGAGCCAGATCATCACCGCCAAGGACAGCCTGGAATACTGGTCGGCGCGGAAGATGGCCGTCGCCCGCGGCAATGCCGTGGTGGTGGACAATGCCGAGGGCGGACGGCGGATCGCCGGCGACACCCTCGTCTCCTACATGCTGGACGGGCCGGGGCAGGCCAATGCCGCGCCCGCGCTTCCCCCCGTGGCGGCCAAGCCGGGCGAGAGGCCGGTGCCCGGCCAGGGCAAGGTCGACCGCGTCGAGGCCTTCGGCAATGTCGAGATCCGCACCGCGACCGATGTCGTCCGCGGCGACCGCGGCGTCTACAGCGCCGCAACGGGCATGGCGCGGCTGCTCGGCAATGTGCGGATCACCCGCGTCGACAACCAGATCAACGGGCAGGAGGCGATCGTGAACCTCCGCACCAATGTGGCGCGGCTGGTCTCGGCGCCGGGCGCCCGGGTGCAGGGGCTGATCATGCCGAACCAGGACGCGGAGAAGCCCGGCGACCAGGCCCCCAGCCGCGGCGCCTCGCCCCAACCCGCAACGCCGGAGCGCCGCAGCCGATGAACCAGACGACGCTTCCCGCCGAGGCCCGCACGCCGGCGCTCCGCGCCATCGAGGGCGAGGGCGGGCTGGTGGCGACCGGCCTCGGCAAGCGCTACCGCAAGCGCCCCGTCGTGCGGAATGTCTCGATCAACCTGAAGCGCGGCGAGGCGGTCGGGCTGCTCGGGCCGAACGGCGCCGGCAAGACGACGACCTTCTACATGATCACCGGCCTGGTGCAGCCGGATGACGGCAAGGTCGTCATGGACGGCCACGACGTGACGATGCTGCCGATGTATCGCCGCGCGCGCCTCGGCCTCGGCTACCTGCCGCAGGAGGCATCGATCTTCCGCGGCCTCTCGGTCGAGGACAATATCCGCGCCGCGCTCGAGGTGGTGGAGCCGGTGCGCGACCGGCGCGAGCAGATGCTCGATGCGCTGCTCGCCGAATTCGGCATCGCCCATCTGCGCCGGGCGCCGGCGCTGGCGCTCTCGGGCGGCGAGCGGCGGCGCTGCGAGATCGCCCGGGCCCTGGCGACGCACCCCGCCTACATCCTGCTCGACGAGCCGCTGGCCGGCATCGACCCCATCGCGGTCGGCGAGATCCGCGACCTGGTGAAACACCTGAAGAACCGCGGCATCGGCGTGCTCATCACCGACCACAATGTGCGCGAGACGCTGGAGATCATCGACCGGGCCTACATCCTCCACGACGGCCAGGTGCTGATGGAGGGGCTGCCGCACGACATCGTCGCGCATGAGGGCGTGCGGCGGGTCTATCTCGGCGAAAGGTTCAGCCTCTAGTTCATGCGGCACGGCATCGCCTTGCCCCCTTCGGCCGGAGGGAGCGCCTGACCATGTCGCTGGCGCCGCGCCTCGACCTGCGACAGTCGCAATCGCTGGTGATGACGCCGCAGCTGCGGCAGGCCATCAAGCTGCTGCAATCCTCCAACCTCGAGGTATCCGCCTTCGTCGAGGAGGAGCTGGAGCGCAACCCGCTGCTGGAGCGGGACGAGCGGACGCCCTCCGGCCCCGATTCCGGCCACCGGGTCGACACCTCCCCCGCAGTGGCCGAGGGCTCCGACAGCCACGCCGCCGCCGTCTCCGACACGCTGCCGAGCGAGGCCGCCGGGCCGCTCGATGCCGAATGGGACAATGTCTATGACGCGGGCGGCGGCTATGAATCGCCCTATGGCCGCGGCGGCCGGGCGGATTTCGGCGAGGACCTCTCCGGCATCGAGGACCTGGCTGCCGGCGCGCGGAGCCTCCGCGAGCATCTCGGGGAGCAGGTCCGCATCGCCTTCCACTCCCCGCGGGAGCGGCTGATCGCCGCCCAGCTCCTCGCCCTGGTCGACCCCGCCGGGCGGCTGGCGGTGGAGGATGCGCAGATCGCCGCCGCCCTCGGCTGCGGGGAGGCGGAGGTCGCCGCCGTCCGCGCCCGGATGCAGCGCTTCGACCCGGCCGGCATGTTCTGCCGCAACCTGGCCGAGTGCCTCGCCGTGCAGCTCGCCGAGCGGAATCGGCTGGACCCAGCCATGCAGGCGCTGCTCGACCACCTGGACCTGGTTGCCCGGCGCGACCGCGTGGCGCTGATGGCCATCTGCGGGGTGGATTCCGAAGATCTGGCGGATATGCTGATGGAGCTGAAGCGGCTCGACCCGAAGCCGGGCGCCAGCTTCGACGCCGCCCCCGCCCCTGCCCTCGTCCCCGATGTGCTGATGCGCCGCGCCCCGGATGACGGCTGGCTGCTTGAGCTCAACCCGGAGACCCTGCCGCGGGTGCTGGTCAACCGCGGCTTCCATGCCCGCTGCCAGGTCGGCGCCCGCAACAAGGAGGAGAAGGCCTTCCTCGCCGAGCGGCTGCAGAGCGCAAACTGGCTGCTGAAGAGCCTGGAGCAGCGGGCCAACACCATCCTCAAGGTGGCGAGCGAGATCGTCCGCCGGCAGGACGGCTTCTTCCGCCACGGCGTCGAGTATCTCCGCCCGCTGATCCTGCGCGACGTGGCGGAGGAGGTGCAGATGCACGAGAGCACCGTCTCCCGCGTCACCGCCAACAAGTACATCGCCACGCCCCGCGGCACCTTCGAGCTGAAATACTTCTTCACCACCGCCATCGCCGGAACCATGGGCGGCGAGAGCCACAGCGCCGAGGCGGTGCGGCACCGCATCCGCGCCATGATCGAGGCGGAGGACCCGGAGGCGATCCTCTCGGACGATGCCATCGTGGAACGGCTGCGCCAGGAAGGCGTGGACATCGCCCGTCGGACCGTGGCCAAATACCGTGAGGCGTTGCGCATCCCATCATCCGTGCAACGTAAGCGGGAGAAGGCCGTCCCGGCCTGATCCTGCCGCGGGGCGCATCCCGTGCCCCCGGCCCTTCTGCCGGGCAGCCCCTCCCAACCGAAGGGAAGGAGGTTTGTCCACATGCACATCACCGTCGCAGGCAAGCAGGTCGAGACCGGGGAGGCGCTGAAGGCGCATGTCCGGGAGGGGCTGGCGGTCATTGCCCGCAAGTATTTCGACCATGCGCTGGAGGCGAACGTCACCTTCCGCCGCGACGCCAAGGGCCGGATGGGGGCCTTCTTCGCCTGCGACATCAACCTGAAGGCCGGCCGCAACCTGTTCATGCGCGGCGAGGGCGAGGGGGTGGATGCCCACAAGGCCTTCGAGGTCGCTGCCGAGCATGTGGCCAAGCGCCTCCGCCGCTACCGCCGACGGGTGAACGACCATGCCCGCAGCCTGGCCGAGGACCGGCCGGTCGAGGCGGCGACGCAATACGTGCTGCAGGCCGAGCCGGAGGAAGCGGAGGAAGAGGCGGAGCCGAAGGGAGAGCACAGCCCGATCATCGCCGAGCAGCCCACCGACATCGCCCGGCTGAGCGTGAGCGAGGCGGTGATGCGGCTCGACCTCACCCAGGCGCCGGTGCTGATGTTCCGCAACAGCGGCTCCGGCGCGCTGGCCGTGGTCTATCGCCGGCCGGATGGCTGCGTCGGCTGGATCGACGCTCAGGCTGTCTGAAGGAGACGGCGCCCCGGGCCGCCTGGCCCGAGGCTGCCCCTGCTCAGTGGACCCGGACGGCAGCCAGCTCGTGCTGCTCGATGGCGGCGATTGCGAGCTCCGCGGTCGGCGCGGCGCCGATCGGGGTGCCGTCGGCGGCATGGATCGACATGGCCTTCACGCCATTCACCACGACCGGGCGGATATAGGCGATTTCCTGCACGCCGAAGCTCGCCCAGTCCTGCACGGACAGCTGGCGGAGGGCGAGGGCAGCCTGGTTCGCATCGCCCGGGCCGTTGGAAAACTGATCGTTCTTCATCGCACTCTCTCCTTTCGGCATGGCCCCATCCGGGCATCCATGCGCAACGGCGCCCGTGCCGGGGCTCAGCCCCGGCTGGCACGCCCCTCGACAACAGGCAGCGATGCCCCATTGACCGTTCGTGTCTCAACGCTGCGGGAGCCCGGCCCGTTCGGCGCACTTCCCTGCGAAGCGCCATCGCGGCCCCCGCCGCCGTTGATCTGGATGGTCCGCACCCGCACCTCCGGCTGCGGCCGCTGCAGGTCGACATGCAGCAGGCCGTTGTCGAGCCAGGCGCCCTCCACCTCGATCCCCTCGGCCAGGACGAAGGCACGCTGGAACTGCCGGGCGGCGATGCCGCGGTGGAGGAAGATCCGCCCCTCCGAATCGTCGCGCTGCCGGCCGCGGATGACGAGCTGGTTGTCCTCCTGCGTGATCTGCAGGTCCTCCATCGCGAAGCCCGCGACGGCGAGGGTGATCCGCAGCCGGTTCTCGGCGGTCTGCTCGATGTTGTAGGGCGGGTAACCGTCGGCATTCTTGGCGACGCGGTCGAGCATCTGCTCGAGATGGTCGAAGCCGAGGAAGAGCGGCGAGCCGAAAACCGATGGACGCGACAAGAGCAGAGCCTCCTCATGCGGAGCGGGGCGGGCGGCCGGGCCCGAAGCACCCGGCTGCGTCATGGATTTTGTCAATGGCCGGGCCGGTTGCAAGGGGGGGTCACGGAGGCTACATCGCCCCCTCCCATGACCACCGACCCTCTCCTGCCGATCCTGCTCGTCCCCGACCCGCGGCTGCGCACCAAGGCGCGCCCGGTCGGCGCGGGCGATGCCGAGACCGTCCGGGCGCTGGCGCCGCGGATGCTGGAGGCGATGTACAAGGCGCCCGGCATCGGCCTCGCCGCCCCACAGGTGGGGGAGCTGCTGCGGCTGATCGTCGTCGACCTCCAGCCGGAGGAGAAGCCGGCGCCGATCGTGCTGGTGAACCCGGAGATCGTGGCCGCCAGCACCGAGCTCTCGACGCGGGAGGAGGGCTGCCTCTCCCTTCCGGGCCAGTACGCCGAGGTGACGCGGCCGGCGCGGGTGAAGCTGCGCTACCTCGACCTCGACGGGGCGCGGCGCGAGATCGAGGCAGAGGGGCTGTTGGCCACCTGCCTGCAGCATGAGGTCGACCACCTGAACGGCGTGCTTTTCGTCGATCACCTCTCCGCGCTGAAGCGGAACATGCTGCTGCGCAAGCTGGCGAAGGACCTGAAGGCGCGGGGGCGGGAGTGAGGCTCGCCTTCATGGGCAGCCCGGACTTCGCCGTGCCGGCGCTCCGGGCCCTGCACGGGGCGGGGCACGAGATCGCGGCCGTCTACTGCCAGCCGCCCCGCCCCGCCGGGCGCGGGCAGAAGGAGCAGCCCTGCCCGGTGCACCGGGCGGCGCTGGAGCTCGGACTGGCGGTTCGGACGCCGGCGCGGCTCAGGAAGGACGCGGCGGAGCATGCCGCCTTCGCCGCGCTCAGGCTCGATGCGGCGGTGGTCGCGGCCTACGGGCTGATTCTGCCGAAGCCGATGCTGGAGGCGCCGCGGCGCGGCTGCCTCAACATCCACGCCTCGCTGCTGCCGCGCTGGCGGGGCGCCGCCCCGATCCAGGCGGCGATCCTCGCCGGCGATGCCGAGAGCGGCGTCACCATCATGCAGATGGAGGAAGGGCTGGATACCGGCCCCATGCTGCTGAAGGGCACGGTGCCGCTCGGCCCGCGCAGCACGACGCCCGAGTTGCATGACGCGCTGGCGGCCATGGGCGCGCGGCTGGTGCTGGAGGTGCTCGATCGCGCCCCGCCCGCCATTCCGCAGCCCGAGGCGGGCGCGACCTATGCGCCGAAGCTCAGCAAGGCGGATGCGCCGCTCGACTGGACGCTGCCGGCCGCGGCGCTGGACCGGCGGGTGAGAGCCCTGAATCCCTGGCCGGGCACGGCCTTCACCCATCAGGGCGAGGCGATCCGCGTGCTGGCAGCCGAACCCGCGGAGGGTGCCGGCCCACCCGGCACGGTGCTGGACGAGGCTCCGCTCATCGCCTGCGGCGAGGGCGCGCTGCGGCTGCTGCGCCTGCAGCGGCCCGGACGCGCGCCGCTGCCGGCCGGGGAGTTCCTCCGCGGCTTCCCGCTGGCGCCGGGCACGGTGCTGGGGTAGTGCCGCTCTACGCGCTGACGCTCGAATATGACGGCAGTCCCTTTGTCGGCTGGCAGCGCCAGGGCAGCGGCCTTTCCGTCCAGCAGGTGTTGGAGGAGGCGGGCGCGGTGCTCGACGGCGGCGCCACGCCGCTCGCCATCGCCGCCGGGCGGACCGATGCCGGCGTCCATGCCGAGGGCCAGGTGGCTCAGCTCGCCCTCGCGCGGGCCTTGGCGCCGGAGCGGCTGCGCGAGGCGCTCAACTTCCACATGAAGCCGCACCCGCTGGTGGTGGTGCGGGCCGCGCTGGCGCCGGATGGCTGGAATGCCCGCTTCTCCGCGACCAGGCGGGGCTACCGCTACCGCATCCTCAACCGCCGCGCCCGGCCGGCGCTGGAGGCGGGGCAGGTCTGGCATGTGCCGGTGCCGCTCGACGCCGCGGCGATGCATGCGGCGGCGCAGGGGCTACTCGGTCGGCACGACTTCTCCGCCTATCGCGCGGCCGCCTGCCAGGCGAAGACCCCGGTGCGGACGCTGGAGCGGCTGGACGTGATGCGCCAGGGCGAGGAGGTGGTGATCCTCGCCGAGGCCCGCAGCTTCCTGCACCACCAGATCCGCAACCTGGCGGGGACCTTGCTGGAGGTGGGCCTCGGCAAGCGCGGGGTGGAGTGGCCGCGCCGCGTGCTGGAGGGCCGCGACCGCGCCCGGGCCGGACAGACGGCGCCGCCGGAGGGGCTGACCTTCCTGTTCGTCCGCTATGCCGAGGAGATCAGCTGGGTCTAGCAGCCTGTCGGGTTTGGGTTTGCTGGCGACGGGTCCGTTGGATTGTGGAT